>NZ_CP044543.1:2100000-2357500 GCF_008932115.1 Bradyrhizobium betae | reverse complement strand
GTCTTGGTCCGCATCCGCATCATGAAGCTGTCGAAGCTGAGCTCCGCAACCTGGAACCAGGGCAGTGCCTCCGCGCGATATGCGGACAGGCTCGCATACATCTTGCCGAAATGCGGGTTGGTCTTGGACAGTTCGGCATAGGTCTCGTTGGCGGCCGCGTAGCAGGCTTCGAGAACCTCCTGCGGAAATGCCTTCAACGTCGCGCCCGCCACCAGGAGCCGCTTCAGGGCCGGCGCGTTCAACGCGTCGTACTTGCCGGTGATCCACGTGAAGGTATCGCGCGAAGCCGCATCGACCGCCGCCTGATAGTGCTTCGGCAGCGTATTCCACTTGTCGAGGTTGATGATGTTGTGGCCCTGGCTCGTGCCTTCCCACCAGCCGGGATAGTAGTAGTACTTCGCGACCTTGACGAAGCCGAGCTTCTCGTCGTCGTAGGGACCAACCCATTCGGCGGCGTCGATCGTGCCCTTTTCGAGCGCCGGATAGATGTCGCCGCCGGCAATCTGCTGCGGCACCGCTCCGAGCTTGGCCATGATCGTGCCGGCAAATCCGCCGATGCGGAATTTCAGGCCCTTGATGTCGTCGAGCGTCTTGATCTCCTTCCGGAACCAGCCGCCCATCTGGGCGCCGGTGGATCCGGTCGGGATGCCGTAGACGTTGTGTTCCTTCAACAGATCGTTGACGAGCTCCTGCCCGCCGCCCCACAACAGCCACGAGATCTGCTGGCGCGTGTTCAATCCGAACGGGAGCGCGGTGGCGAAGGTGAAAGCGGGATTCTTGCCCCAGTAGTAATAGAGCGCGGTGTTGCCCATCTCGACGGTACCGTTCGAGACCGCATCCAGCACCTGCAAGCCCGGGACGATCTCGCCGGCGGCGAAGGGCTGGATCTGGAATTTGTTGTCGGTGATCTCGGCGACCTTCTTGGTGAAATATTCACAGCCGCCATAGAGCGTGTCGAGCGACTTCGGCCAGCTGGTGGCGTACCGCCATCTCACCTCGGGCGACGACTGCGCAATCGCGGGCGCAGCCACGGCTGTGCTCGCGGCCAGGCCGACGCCTGTGACCTTCAGGAATTCACGACGTTTCATGCGTACCCTCCGTAGTGTCGATGCTTCGACCCGGGAACGATCTTGCTGTCGTCTTGTCTTCGCCGAGGCTCGACGTTGTTTTGTTTGAGGCTTGTTGGCGTTTCCGAATGGCCCTGATGGGCTCTTTTGTTGGAATTCCGATCATTGCGGTTCCGTCGGCAAGGATGACCGGACGTCTTGCGATAATCAAGCCTCATGCATTCCTCGCAGTTGCGAACGCAGGCCAGACGCAAGTCGCGCCCTGCGGCGATCTGCTAGTGGATTGGGCAATCAAAAGGGGAGGCTCGCGCATGACGGGCAAGAAGGTCGTGGTCGCCGGGGCGACGGGTCTCGTCGGCAACGCCGCGTTGCGGCACTTCGGCACATCGGAGCCTTCGGAGGTTGTGGCGCTGTCACGGCGCAAGCCGCGCGATATTTACGGCGCCCGCCACGTCTCCGTAGATCTGACCAGCGAAGCCGATTGCCGCCGTGCCGCGGCCGAGCTCGAGGGCGCGACCCACCTGGTCTACGCCGCGCTCTACGAGGCGCCGCAGCTCGTCGACGGCTGGCGCGATCCGCAGCAGATCCGGACCAACGATCTGATGTTGCGCAATCTGATGGGCGCGCTCGAGCTTGTGGCGCCGAACCTTCGGCATGTCGCCCTGCTGCAAGGCACCAAGGCCTATGGCGTTCACGTCCGTCCCCTGACGGTGCCGGCACGCGAGGGCCGCTCCGAAATGTACGAGCAGCCCAATTTCTACTGGGCGCAGGAAAACTTCCTGCGCGGGCTGCAACGCGGCAAGGCCTGGCACTGGAGCATCTTGCGTCCCGTGCTGATCGTCGGTCTCGCCATGGGCGGCGCCATGGACCTGATCCCGCCGCTCGGCGTCTACGCCGCGATGCTGCGCGAGCAAGGCAGGCCGCTCGATTTCCCCGGCGGCGCTCCGCGGGTGGCGCAGGCCGTCGACGTCGATCTGCTCGCCCGCGCGATCGCCTGGTCGGGCGAAGCCGAGACCGCGCGGAACGAAGCCTTCAACGTCACCAATGGCGATGTCTTCACCTGGGAAAACATCTGGCCCGCGGTGGCCGACGCGCTGGAGATGAAGCCCGGCAAGCCGGTCCCGCTCTCGCTCGCCAGGGAATTCCCGAACTGGATCGGGCCGTGGGAGGCACTGCGGCGCAAGCACAACCTGGTGTCGCCGGGCCTTGCCGAGTTCGTCGGCCTGTCGTTCCAATACGCCGATTACAGCCTGCGCTACGGCCAGACTGAATCCGGTCCGCCTTCGATCGTCTCGACCGTGAAGATCAACCGCGCTGGCTTCACCGAGATGATGGACACCGAGGACATGTTCCGGAAGTGGTTCAGGCAGGCGAAGGAGGAACGGCTGCTGCCTTGAAGCTCTCACATTTAGGTCGTTTGCCTGTACCAACCCGCAATGACGCGCACATCGTCGTCAGGATGATGTAAGTAGGAGCGTCTCTTGTTGCGGTGCAAAATCGGTTGGCGCCGATGGGCAGACGATGCTCGAAGAGCCCGCGCGACCCAAATTGAAAACTTCAAACGCCCGGGGCATCTTCATCCCATGATATCGATCTTGATTCTCGTGGGTGTCATCGCCGCCGTTGCGATGACCGAACGAAGCGTCGAACATCTGCCGCTTGCGGTCGCAGCTCTTCTCTTCAACGCCGCTCTGCTGCTGATATTCCTTGCCGATGCAGAGAGAGCAATCCTGCTGTCTGGTCTGCTGGCAGTCGCAATCGCCGGCATATCAATCGTCAAGTTCAATCACAGCGCGCTGAAGTTGACCGTTTCCGATCTGCCTCTGGCGTTTGCGGGCACGGTCCCATTCTTCGTGCTGCAATACCCACGCATGATGCTGGGTGTTCTTGCGGGGGGCGTGCTGTTCGCCGCCGCTTCGATCGCGGTTCTGCTCCATGCGGCTGGATCTCCCGTTTCCATCGCCTTCCGAATTCCTCTGTTCTGTCTGGCGCTCATCGGCTTTGCAAAGGCTTCCACGTCAAAGGAGGCCGCCTCCTTGCGCCTTACCCTGACGCAAGGGCGGTGCTTCTACGCCACCTTCATGGCCTCGCTGGGTGACCCCTCTTCCTGGCGACAGTTCGGCGCGTTGGCGCTGAGCGATATCGCAATCGAACCGCTGCCCCTGAGAGAGGCCACCCCTTCGCGTTCCGCTTGTTCTCCAGACATCATCGTCATCCAGCACGAGTCCGTCTTCGACCCGCGCATTTTCGGATTGCCGGTCGAGCCGGTCGTCGAAGCTTTCCTGTCTCCGCCGGATGGGGAATTCGGCCGCCTGAACGTCGACATCTTTGGCGGAGGCTCGTGGCAATCGGAATTCAGCCTGCTGACCGGTCTTTCAAGTGCCAGCTTCGGTTCAAGCGCCTACTACCTCTTCGAGAAGGGTGCCGGCCGCTTTCACAGCAGCTTGCCACGTTCGTTGACGTCGCTCGGCTACAAGACGACACTCATATCCAGCTGTCGCCGCGGATTTCTCAGTTACGACAAATTCTACGGTTCGATCGGCATCGACGAGCGCATCTTTGTCGAAGACCTTCCGCCACCATTCGATGTCCGACAATTCGAGGCAACGAATTCCGATGCGATCTTTCTGGATGCGGTCATCGATGCGCATACCAGGGCGATCGCCAACGATCCGACACCGAGATTTCTGTATGTGCTGACCAACTTCAATCATGGTCCGCACAGCCGGCAGCTCGTGCCGCCAGGTCAATTCGAGAGCGAGCGCGCCTTTGCCGCGGCCAGCTTCCCCGATGCCGGATACGCCGAGTACTACACGCGATTGGCAGAGACCGCGTCCACCTGGAAAAATCTCAAAGACAAGCTGGCGAGCAGCACCCCGGGGCGGCCTGTTCTCATCGTGCACTACGGAGACCATCAGCCGGTGCTGACGAAACAGATCGACCGACACCTGAAACCGCCGGGAGATGGCAGGTCTCGGTTTCGTACATTTTATGCGATAGAGGCCCTCAACATCCCTGATTTCACCGCGGGACCGGGCGCCGACCTCGATATCGCCTTTCTCGGCACTGTCGCTCTGCAACGGGCGGGCATTGCCCTCGACCCGATATTTGCCACGCGCGCGAGCTTGCTCGATGATTGTGGAGAAGCCTATTTCGCGTCAGCGTCCGAACGAAAGCGTCGTTTCCATCGCACGCTCGTGGACCTGGGCTTGATAGATCTGATGCCCAACGCGAAGCAAGCTCGCTAGCTCGGCGCGCTCCGCCGCGACACGGCTTCATGTGCAATGTGAATGGCGCTCTGTCGCTAAGACTTCGGAGCGGTGGCGCATTTCGCCCGCTCGGCCTTCAGCAACGCCCGCATTTTGGCAAAGTAAGTGTCGTCGAGAGCCGCCGGCAGATCGGCGCAGATGTACGGCAGATGAAACCTGACGTCTTCCTCGAAGCTGCGGCGCCACTCCGGTTCATCGTAGACGCCGAGAATCTCATCATAGGCGAACAGCATGTGAGCGACGAAGTTTTTGTAGCGCACCCATTCATCCGGATCGGCCCGCAACTTCTGCAGATTCGGCTCGACCAGGTTGGGATACCGCAGCAGGGACTCGCTGTAGGACATGTAAACCTGCCGGGCGGTCGCGATCCGCGCGGTCATTCGAATGCTCCAGACCTGATAGGCGACGAAGACGAGGGCAACGGCTGCCACCACTGCCGAGGCGATCTGTGCCGAATTGCCGTGCCTGCTGGCGAACGAAGGTTTGGGCGGTTCCATGAGTGCTCTGTCCGAAGTCGTGGGAACGATCTGGTCGACCGCACGCTAGGCCAGCATCGGTCGATAAAGTGTTGCCATGACCGGAAATCCGATCAGTCCGCGACTGCTCGCACAGATGTAAGGCAGGTGCAACCTGACGTCTTCCTCCATGCTGCGGTGCCACTCCACCTCATCGTAGACGCCAGGAATCTCGTCATGTGGCTCGAGGCCTCAGGGGGAAGGAATTGGGATACCCGCGTCTTTGTAGAAGCGCAGGGCGCCGGGATGAAATGGCACAACCCGATTGTAAGGAGCATTTTTGGCGAGCGTCCCGTCCGCTCCGGAATAAATCTGCGATTGCGGATCCGAAGCAGTCAGGACCACCTTGGTGATGGCGTAAGCCATGTCGTCGGGCAAATCCTTGTTGGCCACGACAAAATTCCATCCCGAGACGCTTCTAATCTCTGTCGTCTGACCTTTGTAGCTCCCGCTCGGAACGGTGGCGGGCGAAAGCTGCGGCAGGACGCCAATCAAGCCGGCAACTTCCGTCTCCGTCAGCACGAACACCACCGCATCGGCCTTGTCGGCTATGGTTGCCATGGGAAGGATCGGCACCCGTGCACCCTGCCAAAGCGCATCGATCTTGCCGTCGATGACTTGTTGTGCCTGATCTGCAGGATCGCCTGTCACGATGATGGGTTTGATTTTGGCGATCTCGGCCGCTGCGCGGAAAAACACCTCCGGCGGCCCCTTCGCCGGGCCGACGCCAACCGTCTTGCCGTCGAGATCCGATAGTGAAGAGATTCCACGCTGGCGAAGTGCCGCGATCTGAAACGATGTCTCGTACATCGGAAACAAAGCGCGCACGTTCCTGTGCTCATGGCCTGCCGCCCAACCTGATCCCTTCACGGCGTCATAAGCCGATCCCATGAACACGGTCCCCAGAGTGGTGGGTGATTCATCGACGGCTGTGAGATTCTCGTTCGAGCCCGAGCTGCGCTTGACCTCGATCTTGATGTCTTTGGAGATCAAGAACCTGGAGAGGCCTTCGGCATAGGGCGTAAACGTGCTGCCATTGCCGGCGGCCTTGAGTGTCAATGGTGCGTCTTGCGCAATGGAAGAGGTCGCCCCAACAGCAATCGCACAAAGCAGCGAAAGCGCCCTTATCGACCTCAACACCATGCGTGCATCCCTTGCAAAGAACTGCGCTCGATCCGTCCTTGCCGGAAGCAAATCACAGCGACGGCGCTATCCTATCCAATCCCTTTTGCTTCTTACAGCTGTTGTCTTTCTGCAGCCCGTGCAAACAGGGTGATGAATATTCGGGCACGTTCGCTTCCGAGCCCAGGCCGGCCAGCAGTCCGATCTCTGGCTCAAGCGCCGCAAGGTCGGGTTTCTGGCCGGCAGCAGAGCGGCGGCGCTCGCCTGATTGAGGCGGCCACGCCTAGCCTTCCTTCGCGAACGCCGCCTCCATCGCCTTCCTCGTCCTGATCGTCTCGTTGTTCGCGTCGAACTCCACATCGCTCCAGCGCACGATCTCGCCATGGGCGACGTCGTGCTTCAGCTTGAGGCGATGCGCGAGGCCAATCGGCAGCGCGCCCGCCCTCAGGCTTGCGGCCGCCGGCACCAGCTTGCCCCACACCGTGTAGCCGCCTTCGCCGTCGAGCATCTCGCCGGCGCGCAAATGGCGCTTGGCTACCGAAGCGACGTCGCCGCGGAAGCCGTAGGGCTGGCCGGTCGGCTCGCCGCGCAGTGCCGCCGACAGGATCGAGACGTTCAGCTCCAGCCCGATCAGGTGATAGGGCTTGTACATCGCGGCAAAGCGCCCGCTGCCGTCGGTCTTCAGACCATACTGCCTGAAGCAATCGGCGGCGTAGTCGTTCGGTGCCTCCAGCACGACATAGACGCCCCAGCGCAGATCGCGGAACACCGGCCTTCCGTCGCGTTCGAGTGACGACACCACCTCCACCACGCCGGACCGCTCCAGCACGCCGCCGCGCGAGCGCGGCCGCATGATGTGCGGCAGATCGTCGACGCCGCAGGGCGGAAACAACAATCCTTCCGAGGGGACGTCGAGCCCGCAGGCGTTAGCGATCGCGGCCATCTCGATCGCCGATTTGGTGCCGTCGAGGAAGGAATTGAACATCTGCGGATTCATCCCGGCTGACTGCGCTTCGCCGGCGGTGAGGCCGTAATGCTGCCAGACGCCATCCGGCGTCACGTCGTGATAGGCCGGCAGATACTTCGTGCCCTTGCCGGCGGCGACCACGCGAAAACCGGTGGCGCGGGCCCAGTCGACCATCTCCGCCGTCAGCGCCGGTTGATCGCCATAGGCAAGCGAATAGACCACGCCCGCCTCGCGCGCTTCCTCCGCGAGCAGCGGGCCCGCCAGCACGTCGGCCTCGACATTGACCATCACGACATGCTTGCCCGCCGCGATTGCCGCGCGGGCGTGCCTGATGCCGACCGCGGGGTTGCCGGTCGCTTCCACCACGACATCCATCGCCCCGCCGGCAATGGCGTGTGCGCCGTCATCGGTGAAGGTTGTCGCCGCGATCCGCTCCGCGTCCCAGCCCACGGTGCGGCAGGCCTCGCGCGCACGGTCGCGGTCGAGGTCGACAATGACAGGCACCTCCAGCCCGGGCGTATGCGGCACCTGCGCCAGAAACATCGAGCCGAATTTGCCGGCGCCGATCAGGGCAACGCGGACAGGCTTGCCGGCGGCAGCGCGGGCCTGGAGGAGGCGGAAGAGGTTCATGAGGGATGTTCCGAGCGTGCAGTGGATGTTGGGTAACGCGAACTATAACGTTCGTCATTCCGGGGCGCGCGAAGCGCGAGCCCGGAATCCATTCATCCACAGTCTCTGCGGCTCAATGGATTCCGGGCTCGACGCTACGCGTCGCCCCGGAATGACAGCTTACTCCGCCGCCTGCCGCGGCGCCCGTGCCAGCCGCACCAGCGCGTCGTCATCCACCGTCTTGATCGGTGCGAAATCGCGGTGCGCGATGTATTCCGGCCGTGTCGGCGTGCGGATGTAGTTCGAGACCGCGTTCAGCGTCAGGTACACGATCTTGCGCGGGTAGGGCGTGATGTTGCCGGCCGAGCCGTGCACCAGATTGCCGTGGAACATCAGCATACCGCCGGGCTTGCCGGTCGGCGCGACGATGCCGCCCTGCTTGACCAGCCGCGTCACGGTCTCCTCGTCCAGCGTCCACAGTGGGTAGGAGGTGGTGGCGAGGTCATGCGAGGCCTTGAGGTCGCCGGCGTTCTGGCTCTGCGGTACCAGCATCAGCGGGCCGTTGATCGGCATCACCTCGTCGAGGAAGATCGCAATGTTCATCGCTCGCGGCTCCGGCATGCCGTCGTCGCGCTTCCAGGTGCCGTAATCCTGGTGCCATTGCCAGACGTCGCCGGTGAAGGCCGATTTCGCGTTGATCTTGAACTGGTGCATGTAAACAGGCTCGCCGAACAGCTGCTCGACCGGCTCGATCATGCGCGGATGCGCGCCCAGAATGCCGAAGGCCTCGTTGTAGAGGTGCGCGGCGAACGCCGTGCGCGGCGCGCCGCTCTTCTCGCGCCAGACCTCCGGCCGGTTGGCGTCGTAGATGCCGATCGCCTCGCGTGCGAGCAGATCGACCTCCTCCTGGCTGAACAGCTCGGGCAGGAACAGCCAGCCCTCGCGGTGGAAGAACTCAAGTTGCTCCTGAGATAGTTTCATGGGTCGTCCTCCTTGGTTTTGTTTATTTTGTCATTCCGGGGCGCGACGTAGTCGCGAGCCCGGAATCCATTTCTCTACAGTCTCTGCGGGCCAATGGATTCCGGGCTCGACGCTGCGCGTCGCCCCGGAATGACAGCTACGCCGCTTCGTCCGTCGCCCTCAATCTCTCCTCGGTCATCCGTCCCGCCGTCTGCGCATGCGCCAGCGCCGCGCGTTCGGCCGCCTTGGCATCGCCGCTGAGAATGTGTCCGGCAATCGTCGCATGCTCCGCCCAGGCGCTGCCGCGATAGTCGAGTTCCGACAGCACCGTCGCCATCGAGCGGCGCATATGCGGCCATTGCGGCGATATCGTCTCCTCGATCACGGGATTGCCGGCGAGCTGGTAGATCGCGCGGTGAAAATCGACATCGAGCGTGATGAGCTCGCCGAGCGAGGTGTTGCGGTCGATGCCGCGCCCGGCGGCGAGCGCCGCGTCCAGCCGCGCGCGTCCCGCCGCGTCGCTGACCGCGCGCTGAGCGGCGAGCCGTGCCGCCAGCGCGTCGATCGCGCCGCGCACCTCGTAGAGCTGGCGGATGCGCGAGGGATCGAGCTGGGTGACTTCAAAGCCGCGCCTTCCACTCTCGGCGACGAGCCCCTGCCGGTGCAGCAGATGCAGCGCGTGCGACACCGGCTGGCGCGACACGCCGAGCTTGTCGGCGAGCTCGTTCTGCCGGATGCGCTGGCCGGGTTGCAATGTGCGGTCTGAGATCGCCTCCAGGATCCGGGCATAGACTTGGTCGATCAAATTCGGGAGCGGGTCGAGAGGGATCACGCCAACAACTCCGAAGGCCAAGAGGGAATACGGAATTCCGTATTCGAAGGTATCGCAGGAGGGGGAGGCGGTCAAGACGGCCTGCGAGGCCTTCCGCTAAGCCATTGATATGGCTAGCTCCGTCTACTGTGCATGGGGTTGTTTTTGCCCGAATTGTATCGTGGGCCGTTACTCCGCCAGAAACGCGTCCACCACCGCGCCGAACTCCAGCGGCGCCTGCTCGAACATCCAGTGCCCGGCATTCTCGATCACTGCCGTCCTGGCGCCGGCGATGTGCCCGGCCAGCACGCGCCACATCACTGACAAGCCGCCGGTGGTCGCGCCGCCGCCGATCAGCAGCGTCGGCGTCCTGATCGCCTGCGCATCGGCGAGCGTGTAAGGCCTGCGCTGCTCGTTGATCTGGCCGAGGAAGGTCAGCGCATTGTCGCGCAATTGCTGTTTGGCGGCCGCCGGCACCCGCCGCCACGAGCCGTCGCCTTCGATGCCCTCGTAGAAATTCTGCAGCGCGCCCTCGAGGTCGCCGGCGCGGATCATCTCGACCGAGCGCGCCGTGCGCGCGGCCAGCGGCGGATGCGCGGGCGTGCCCTCCGGCACCGGCAGGCTGGCGTCGAGATCGCCGCCCGGCTCGGCCAGCACCAGCTTGCGCAGCAGATCCGGCCGCGCCTGCGCCACCCGAAACGCGATGTGCCCGCCGCGCGAATGGCCCATCAGATCGACCGGTCCGGGCGTGACCTGCTCGATGAAGGCGATCGTGTCAGCGACGTGCTGCGCCATCTTGTAGTCGTCGCCGACGGTGTCCCAATGCTCGGGAAAGAAATGCCGCAGGCTGACCGAGATCACGCGATGGCTCTTCGACAGCGGGCCGAGCACCGAATACCAGGTGCGGAAATCCCCCAGCGTGCCGTGCACGCAGATCAGCGGATGACCCTCGCCGACTTCGAGATAGGCCATGTCGTAACCGTTGACGCGAAAGCTCTGCATGATCAGCTCGCCAGGAAATCGAGGACGACTTCGGAGTATTTCTGCGGCGCCTGCTCGAACATCGGATGCGTCGCGTTCGGAATGATCGCCGTCTTCGAATAGGGCACATGCGCCGCCAGCGCATGCAGCACCTTCGGCAGCAGGCCCTTGGTCCGCGCACCCAGAATGAACAGCGTCGGCATCCTGATGGATTCCGCATCCGCCTTCGAGAAGGGCGGGCGGTTGTCGCGGACCTGGCCGATCAGCGTGTATGCGTTATCGCGCAGGTTCTGCTTCACCATCGCCGGCAGCCGCGGCCAGGTGCCGGGCCCTTCCAGCGTGTCGACGAACACGGCAAGGCCGCCATCGACGTCGCCGGCCGCGATCTTCTCGGCCGAGGCCGTGAACCGCGCCAGCAGCGGCGAATGGCCGCCGACGTAATCCGGATCGAGGCTCGCATCGAGCTCGCCGCCGGGCTCGGCCAGCACCAGCCGCCGCAACAGGTCGGGCCGCGCCTGCGCCGCGCGGAAGCAGATGTGTCCGCCGCGGGAATGGCCCATCAGGTCGACCGGCCCGAGGTCGAGCTTCTCGATGAAGGCGATGACGTCCTGGACATGCTGCGCGATCGAATAGGTGTCGCCAACACCGTCCCAGCGTGCGGGGAAGAAGTGCCGCAGGCTGACGACGATCATCCGGTGCCGCTGCGTCAGCGGCCCGAGCACGCAGCCCCAGACCCGGAAGTCGTTGAGCGAACCATGCACGCAGACCAGCGGTGCCCGGCCGCGGTCTTCGCCCACGTCGAGATAGGGCATGTCGTATCCGTTGACGTGGAGGCTTTGCATTCGGGCTCGCGGGGCTGGGGCGGAACTCCTGTGCAAGATCCCCGGAAACCGGGTGGATCGCAACTATTTCCAAGCCTAGATTTAGGCCGAGATCACAATGGGGGCATGCGGCAAGGACGCATCCAGGAACCAGGCCATGACCAACCAGCATTTTGCCCTGTTCGACACCAGGATCGGCCTCTGCGCCATCGCCTGGGGTCCGCGCGGCATCAACGGCACGCAGCTGCCGATGGGTGGTGAGGAGAAGATCCGCACCCGCATCAGCCAGCGCCATGCCGACGCCACCGAGGCCGAGCCGACCGCTGAGGTGCAAGAAGCGATTGACCGCATCGTCAAGCTGCTTGCCGGCGAGCCGGACGACCTCACCGACATCCCGCTCGATCTCGACGGCGTGCCCGACTTCAACCGCGGCGTCTACGAGATCGCCCGCGCCATCCCGCCCGGCAAGACCATCACCTATGGCGATATCGCCAAGCGCCTCGGCGGCGTCCAGCTGTCGCGCGATGTCGGCCAGGCGCTCGGGCACAACCCGTGTCCGATCGTCGTGCCCTGCCATCGCGTGCTGGCGGCCGGCAACAAGCCCGGCGGCTTCTCGGCCAATGGCGGCGTGGTGACGAAGCTGAAGATGCTCGAGATCGAAGGCGCGCTGGTGAACCACACGCCGAGTTTGTTCGATTGAGGCTTGATCGCTAAATCTTCGCCGCCGCCTTCGGCCAATATTTGTCGCGCAGATGCCGCTTCACCAGCTTGCCCGTGGGTGTTCGCGGCAGCTCGGATTCGAAGTCGATCGAGCGCGGGCACTTGATGGCGGAGAGTCGCGTCCTGCAATAGGCGATCAAGTCGGCCTCGAGCGCCTTGCCGGCGCGCGTCATGTCGTGCGGCTGCACCACCGCCTTCACCTCTTCGCCCATCTCCTCGTTCGGGACGCCAAACACGGCGACGTCGGCGATCTCAGGATGGGTAATCAGCACGTCCTCGGTCTCCTGCGGGTAGATGTTCACCCCGCCGGAAATGATCATGTAGGACTTGCGGTCGGTGAGGAACAGGAAGCCGTCCTTGTCGAGATAGCCGACGTCGCCGAGCGTCGACCAGCCCTTGGCGTTGTAGGCCTTCTTCGTCTTCTCGGGGTCGTTGTGATAGGTGAACGCCGGCGCGTCGGCGAAGTACACCGTGCCGATCTCACCGGTCGGCTGCTCCTCGTCGTTCTCGTCCAGAATCTTGATCTTGCCGACCACGGCGCGGCCGACGCTGCCGCGGTGCTCCAGCCATTGTTGCGAGTTGCAGACGGTGACGCCGTTGCCTTCCGATCCCGCGTAGTACTCGATCAGGATCGGTCCCCACCATTCGATCATCCTGGCCTTCACGTCGACCGGGCAGGGCGCGGCGGCGTGGATCGCGCCTTTCAGCGTCGAGACGTCGTACCTGGTGCGGACCTCGTCCGGCAGTTTCAGCATGCGCACGAACATGGTCGGCACCAGCTGCGACTGCGTGACCTTGTATTTCTCGACCAGCCTCAGGAACTCTTCGGCGTCAAAATGCTCCATGATGATGGAGGTGCCGCCGAGCACGACGGCCATCATGTTGAAGCGCAGCGGAGCCGCGTGATAGAGCGGCGCCGGCGACAGATAGGTGCTCTCCGCATTCATGCCGCACATGTCGGCGCAAAGCACGCGCAGGAATGCGTTGGGCACGTCGATCGCGTTGCCTTCGAACGCCTTCTTGATGCCCTTGGGGCGGCCGGTCGTACCCGACGAATACAGCATGTCGTAGCCGGCGACCTCGTCCGCGATCGGCGTCACCGGCTGCGCGGCCGCTTCCTTGTCGTAGGAGCGGAAGCCCGGCAGCGGCTCGTCGACCATGTAGAAGATCGGCTCGCCGGGCGTGCCCTTGATCAGGGCCTTGATCTGGTCGGCGCATTTCGGCGTGGTGATGACGACCTTGGCGCCGCAATCGGCGATGATGTAGTCGATCTCGTCCTGCTTCAGATAGCGGCTGATCGCGGTGTAATAGAGCCCACTGCGCTGGGCCGCCCAGCAGATTTCCATGAAGGCGAGGCGGTTTTCCATCAGCAGCGCGATGTGGTCGCCGGCCTTCAGGCCGAGCGAACGGAACAGGTTCGCGCCCTGGTTCGAGAGCTCGTCGAGCTCGCGATAGGTGATCGCCTTGCCGGTCCCGGCCATCTGGTAGGCGATCTTGTCGGGTGTGGTGCGGGCGTAGATGGAGGGGTGGGTCATCGGGGAGGTCTCGCGGCAAACAAGGTGTCGTCCCCGCGAACGCGGGGACCCATAACCACAGGACGTGGTTGTTGAAACGAGATGGAGCTCCGGCGCAGCATAACCACAAACTTCGCTGGTTATGGGTCCCGGATCGGCGCGCGCTTGAGGCGCGCTTGTCCGGGACGACACCGTTTGCGTGGCAGTCGCTTACAGCCGTTCGACGATCGTCACGTTGGCCATGCCGCCGCCTTCGCACATGGTCTGCAGACCATAGCGCTTGCCGCGCTGATGCAGGGCGTGGACCAGCGTCGTCATCAGCTTGGTTCCGGAGCCGCCGAGGGGATGGCCGAGCGCGATCGCGCCGCCATTGACGTTAAGGCGCTCCGGGTCGGCGCCGGTGGTCTTTAGCCACGCGGTCGGCACCGAGGCAAAGGCCTCGTTGACCTCGAACAGGTCGATGTCGCCGATCTTCATGCCGGCCTTCTCCAACGCCTTCTTCGTGGCGTGCAGCGGCGCATCGAGCATGATGACGGGATCGCCACCGGTCATGGTCATGTGATGGATGCGCGCGATCGGCTTCACGCCGAGCTGCTTCAGGCCGCGCTCGTTCACCACCATGACGCCGGAGGCGCCGTCGCAGATCTGGCTGGCGCTGGCCGCGGACAGCTTGCCGTTCTCGGCGATCAGCTTGACGCCCTTGATGCCGTCGAGCGTGGCGTCGAAGCGGATGCCCTCGTCGATGTGATGGGTGTCCTTGGAGCCGTCGGCGCGGGTGATCTCGAGCGGCACGATCTCCTTCTTGAAGTGACCGGCCTGCGTTGCCGCGATCGCGCGCTGATGGCTGTTGTAGGAGTATTCGTCGAGGTCATCCTTCGAGAGGCCGTACTTCTCGGCCATCATCTCGGCGCCGGTGAACTGGCTGAACACGATGTTCGGATAGCGGTGCTCGATGCCCGGGCTCTTGTAATTGCCAAAGCCGTTCTTGGCCGGGAGCTGCGACGACAGGCCCATCGGCACGCGCGTCATCGATTCCACGCCGGCCGCGATCACCACGTCCATCGCGCCCGACATCACCGCCTGCGCCGCGAAGTGCAGCGCCTGCTGCGACGAACCGCACTGGCGGTCGATCGAGGTGCCAGGAACGCTCTCCGGCAGCTTCGAGGCCATGATGGCGTTGCGGGCGACGTTGTTGGACTGCTCGCCGACCTGCATGACGCAGCCCATGATCACGTCCTCGACGAGGGCGGGATCGACCTTGGTGCGGTCGACCAGCTCGTCCAGCACCTTGGCGGCCAGATCGGCCGGATGCCAGCCGGCGAGGCGGCCCCCCTTGCGCCCGCCGGCGGTACGCGCAGCGGCGACGATGTATGCCTCGGCCATTTCGGTCTCTCCCTGAATTTGTTCCGTATCGGGTTGGGTTGTCGGGGCGGATTTAAGGGGCGGGATATCGATTAGTCAATCGATCAATTAACTCTTGTGATGAGGCGCTGCTTCGGCTTATCTGCGCCCCGCTCCAGGCGGCGAGAACAGGGATCTCCGTGACTATCAGCGTACCGAACAGGCTCCCCAGCGCAAAGAATTCCACGGCAGAGAAATTGCTCGTGGCCGCGAGCGAGCTGATGATCGAACGCTCCTCGATCGAGATTTCGCTCTCCGACATCGCCCAGAAATCCGGCGCCAACGCCGCGCTGGTCAAATATCATTTCGGCAACAAGGACGGCCTGCTGCTGGCGCTGCTCGAGCGCGACGCGGGGACCGAGCTGTCCAATCTCGAATATCTGCTGGCCCAGCCGATCACGCCGACCGCGAAGCTGAAGCTGCATATCGGCGGAATCATCCGCGCCTACTATCGGTTCCCGTACATGAACCGGCTGATCCACTATCTCCTGCATGAAACAGACGCAGGCTCCGCCGACGAAGTCTCGAAGTTCTTCGTCGCGCCGCTGCTCGACTTTCATCGCCGCCTGCTCGCCGAAGGCGTCAGCCGTGGCGAGTTTCGCGCGACCGATCCGGTGCTGTTCTACACCAGCCTGATCGGCGCCTGCGATCACCTGTTCTTCGGCCGGCACGCGATGTCGCGCGCGACAGGTGTCGGCCCGGTCACCGATGAAGTCTGCCGGCAATATATCAAGCACATGGAAACGCTGATCTGCGGCGGCATCCTCACGCAAGCTGGGGAAGCTGCCGCGGCCGGATAATCCGGCCAGAACGCAGAAGTCTAGAGAAGAAACGCCCAAGGAAAAGGTACAAGCGATGGAATTGAAAGACGTAGCCGTTCTCATCACCGGTGGCGGTTCGGGCCTCGGCGAAGCGACCGCCCGCGCCATGGCGGCCAAAGGCGCCAAGATCGGCGTGATCGACCAGAACAAGGACAACGCCGAGAAGGTCGCCGCCGAGGTGAAGGGCGTCGCGCTCCACGCCGACGTCACCAGCGAGGAGCAGATCAAGGCCGCGATCGCCAAGGCGGAAGCCGCGCATGGCGTCGCCCGCGTGCTGATGAATTGCGCCGGCATCGGCGGCTCGCAGCGCATCGTCGGCCGCGACGGCGTCTATCCCCTGGAAAAGTTCGCGCGCATCATCAACGTCAATCTGATCGGCACCTTCAACTGCCTGCGGCTGTTCGCCGAGCGCCTCGTCACGATCGAGCCGGTCGGTGAAGAGCGCGGCGTCATCATCAACACCGCTTCGGTTGCCGCCTATGAAGGCCAGATCGGCCAGATCGCCTATTCGGCCTCGAAGGGCGGCGTCGTCGGCCTCACGCTGCCGGCCGCGCGCGACCTCGCCAGCCAGAAGATCCGCGTCAACACCATCGCGCCCGGCCTGTTCTTCACGCCGCTGCTGATGGGTCTCAACGAGGAAGCCCGCAAGAGCCTGGGCGCCCAGGTGCCGCATCCCTCGCGCCTCGGCGATGCCAAGGAATACGGCTCGCTCGCCGTGCACATCGTCGAGAATCCGATGCTCAACGGCGAGACCATCCGTCTCGACGGCGCGATCCGTATGGCCCCGCGGTAGAGCGGGCTTCTTACCCTCCCCTGGAGGGAGAGGGTCGATCGCGCGAAGCGCGAGCGGGGAGGGGTGATCTCTCCACACGGGCAGCGTCTCAGGTGGAGAGGCTGTCACCCCACCCCGTCTCACATTTCGCTGCGCTCAACGTGAGCCGACCCTCCCCCTCCAGGGGAGGGTGGCAGACGGCCTCCGTGTGGCACGAAAGGACGAGTCTCCCATGTCCCAACCGCTGCTGATCGAGCATGACGACGGCGTCGACCGGGTGACGCTCAATCGTCCTGACAGTCTCAACGCGCTCGATCCGGCGCTGATCGACGCGCTCAACGTCTATTTCCAGGGCCTGCAGCGCAACCGCGACACCCGTGTTGTGGTGCTGAAGGGTGCCGGCAAGAATTTCTGCGCAGGCCTCGATCTCAAGGCGGCGATGGTGCGCCGTGCCGGGCAGCAGGAGCCGCCCGGCGTCACGGAATCCTTGGACTCGCAGCGGCGCATCGCCGACATCGTGATGCTGATGCGGCGCTGCCCGCAGCCGATCCTGTCGCTGGTGCAGGGGGCGGCGGCCGGTGGCGGCTTTGCGCTGGCGCTCGCTTCCGACATCCGCATCGCGACGAAATCGGCGCGGATGAACTGCGCCTTCATCAAGCTCGGCCTCGGCGGCTGCGACATCGGCACCAGCTATTTCCTGCCGCGGCTCGTCGGTGTTTCCGTGGCGTCCGAGCTGATCCTCACGGGGCGCTTCATCGGTGCCGAGCGGGCGCTTGCGGTCGGGCTCGTCTCCGAGGTCGTCGATGAAGACAAGCTCGATGACGCCGCCGCGCCCTATGTCGATGCGATGATGACGGCTTCGCCGGTCGGACTGCGCCTGTCCAAGGAATGTCTCAACATGAGCGTCGATGCCGGATCGCTGGAGGCCGTGATCGCGATGGAGGACCGCAACCAGGTCCTGTGCAGTCGCTCCGAGGAATTTTCGGAAGGCATCAGGGCCTTCCTTGAGAAGCGAAAGCCTGTCTATATCAAGCGCTGAAACGACGAAGATCCGCAAAGGACAGTAATTCCGGGAGACGCAAAATGAGTGGAAGCGCGGCGGCGGTGATGACGAAGCCCGCCTTTCGCAAGGTGGAGTGGCTGGCGCGCGACATTGATGTCGAGCGGCGCGCCGACGGCACGGTGGTGCTGAAGTCGCGCATTCCGCTGCAGGCCTACGAGAAGCATCTTCCGGCCTCGCTCGCGAAATGGGCCAGGCAAGCGCCCGAGCGCATCTGGCTGGCACAGCGCGGCGGTCCGAACCGCGAATGGCGCAAGGTGTCCTATGGCGAAGCCAAGCGCACCGTCGATGCGCTGACGCAGGCGCTGCTCAATCTCAAGATCGAGGGACGCCCGGTTACGATCCTTTCCGGCAATTCGATCGAGCACGCGCTGATGACGCAGGCGGCTATGCAGGCCCGCTCGCCCGCGGCCCCCGTGTCGCCGGCCTATTCGTTGATGAGCCACGACCACGTCAAGCTGAAGTATCTGTTCGACCTGATCAAGCCGGCCGTGGTGATGGTGCAGGACGGACCGACGTTCGAAAAGGCGCTGAAGGCGCTCGACCTCACCGGCGTCACCGTCGTTCACGTCGTGCGGCCCTGCGACGGCATCAAGAGCGTCAGCTTTTCCGAGCTCGCGGCAACGCCGGTGACGGCCGATGTGGAGGCGTCGATCGCGAAGATTACGCCGCAGACCGTCGGCAAGCTGTTGTTTACCTCCGGCTCGACCGGCATGCCCAAGGCCGTCATCAACACGCAGGAGATGATGTGTGCCAATGCGGCGATGATGATGCAGGTCCGGCCGCGCATTCCGGGCGGCCCGCTGCCGGTCGTGCTCGACTGGATGCCGTGGAATCATACCATGGGCGGCAATGCCGCGTTCCATCCCGTTCTGGTCGACGGCGGCACGCTTTATATCGACGACGGCCGGCCGATGCCGGGACAGCTCGAGGAGACCATCAAGAATCTGCGCGAGATATCGCCGACCTATTACGCCAACGTCCCCGCCGGCTACGCGGCGCTTGCGGCGGCCATGGAGAAGGACGATGCGCTCTGCCGCTCGTTCTTCAAGAACCTTTCGATCATGGCCTATGGCGGCGCGCGGCTGCCCGACGATCTCTACGAGCGCATGCAGGCCCTGGCGGTGAAGACCAGCGGCGAGCGCATCGTGTTCTACACCGGCTGGGGCTCGACCGAGACTGCGCCGACCTCGACCGGCACCTATTGGAATACCGAGCGCGTCGGCCTGATCGGTCTGCCGTTTCCCGGCGTCGAGTTGAAGATGGTGCCGTGCGGCTCGAAATACGAGCTGCGCCTGCGCGGCGTCAATGTCACGCCCGGCTATTTCGGCCAGCCGGATCTGACCAGGAAGATGTTCGACGAGGAAGGTTTTTACTGCATCGGCGACGCCGGCATGTTCGTCGACGATACCGATCCGGTGAAGGGCATCATCTTCGCCGGCCGGGTCGTGGAGGACTTCAAGCTCACCACCGGCACTTTCGTCCATGTCGGCTCGCTCCGCACCGATGCGATCGCGGCTGCGACCCCCGTCGTGCATGACGCGTTGGTCGCGGGGCAGGATCGCGCCTTCATCGGCCTCTTGGCGTGGCCGAACCTGCACGCCTGCCGGCAGCTCGCCGGCAATCCCGACTTGAGCTTCGAGGATGCCGTGAAGCATCCCGAGGTGGTCGCCTGCTTCAGACTAGGCCTGGAGACGCATAACAGGGAGTGCGAAGGCGCCAGCAGCCGCATCATCGCGCGCGCCCTGCTGATGGCCGAGCCGCCTTCGATCGACGGCAACGAGCTCACCGACAAGGGCTACATCAACCAGCGCGCCGGCCTCGAACGCCGCGCCGCACTGGTCGAGCGGCTTTATGCCGACAAGCCGGATCAGGATGTGATCGTACTGCGATGAGAATACACCCCTCTCACCTCGTCATTCCGGGGCGCGCGCAGCGCGAGCCCGGAATCCATCGGGCCGCATACGCCTGGAAAAATGGATTCCGGGCTCGCCGCTACGCGGCGCCCCGGAATGACGGCATCAATACAAGCGACAGACAATAAGAGGTAGCCCGCCATGAATTTTGATTTCTCCGACGACCAGAAGCAGCTCCGCGATCAGGCGCGCAAATTCCTCACCGAGAAGTGCTCGCCGAAGGCGGTGCGCGTCGTGCTCGATGGCAAGGCGCCTTATGACAAGGAACTGTGGAAGGGGCTTGCCGAGATGGGTTTCCTCGGTGTCGCGATCCCGGAAGAATTCGGCGGCGCGGGCGCGGGCCATCTCGAACTCTGCGTGATTGCGGAAGAGATGGGCCGTGCCAATGCACCGGTGCCGTTCTCCTCGACCGTCTATCTCGCCGCCGAAGCGCTGCTGATCGCGGGCAGCGACGCGCAAAAGAAGAAGTGGCTGCCGGCGATTGCCTCGGGCGAGGCGATCGGCACGCTGGCGCTGTTCGAGGGCAATGGCAATCCGTCGCCGAAGGCCATCAAGCTGACGGCTGCGAATGGCGTGCTCAACGGGGTCAAGAAGCCCGTTGCCGATGGCGCGATTGCCGATTTTGCGGTTGTTGCCGCGCGCACCGGATCGGGCGGACGTGACAGCGATATCTCGCTGTTTCTGGTCGACCTCAAGGCCGGCGGCGTCGAGGTGAAGAGTCTCACCAATCTCGATCCGACTCGCGGGCAAGCCGAAATCACGTTCAGGGATTGCAAGGCGGAGCCGCTCGGCGCTGCCGGCGAAGGCTGGAGCATCCTCACCCAGGTGCTCGACCGCGCCGCTGTGCTGTGTGCCTTCGAGCAGGTCGGCGGCTCCGACCGCGCGCTGGAGATGGGCCGCGACTACGCGCTCGACCGCATCGCCTTCGGCCGTCAGATCGGCTCGTTCCAGGCGGTCAAGCACATGCTTGCCGACATGTATGTGTCGGCGACGCTGGCGCGCTCCAACAGCTATTATGGCGCCTGGGCGCTGTCGACCAACGCGGCCGAGCTGCCTGAAGCCGCCGCCGCCGCGCGCATCAGCGCGACGCAGGCATTTCAGCACTGCGCCAAGAACAACATCCAGGTTCACGGCGGCATGGGCTTCACCTGGGAGTTCGACTGCCACATGTACTACCGCCGCGCCAACGCCATGGCGCTCGGGCTCGGCAGCCTCACCTATTGGGAAGACCAGTTGATCGACCGCATGCGCAAGAAGAACGCGGCGTAGTTGCTATTCGTGTCCCGGACGCGATGCGGCATGCAATGCCGCTTCGCGGAGCCGGGACCCAGGGCCGCAATGGGCCCCGGATCTGCAGCGCACCACTTCGTGCTGCGCAGCGTCCGGGGAACGAAACAGAGAGATGAGTCATGAACTTCGACGACACCCCGCAGGAAGCCGAATTCCGCGCCATTGCGCGCGCCTGGATCGGCGCCAACGCGCCCAAACAATACGAGGAGGATCTGCGCAAATCCTCGCTCGGCCGCACCGTGCTCAGGAACGGCAACATTCTGGAGGTCGCGAAGGCCTGGCAAAAGAAGAAGGCCGATGCCGGCTGGGCTTGCCTGCACTGGCCGAAAGAGTATGGCGGCCGTGGCTCGTCGCCGA
Organism: Bradyrhizobium betae; assembly: GCF_008932115.1. NCBI lineage: Bacteria > Pseudomonadati > Pseudomonadota > Alphaproteobacteria > Hyphomicrobiales > Nitrobacteraceae > Bradyrhizobium > Bradyrhizobium betae. The sequence goes on along the minus strand of NZ_CP044543.1, from coordinate 2,336,527 downwards.
TCGAGCGCGTGATCTGGCAGCAGGAAGAGGGGCCGTTCGGCCAGCTGTCCCGCATGTTCATCATCGGCCACGGCATGTGCGGGCCGACCATGATGGCATTCGCGCGCGAGGAGCATAAGCGCACATATCTGCCGCCACTCGCCTCCGGCGAGAAGGTCTGGTGCCAGCTGTTCTCGGAGCCCGCCGGCGGCTCCGACGTCGCGGGCCTGCGCACGCGCGCCGAGAAGGACGGCGACGATTGGGTTATCAACGGCCAGAAGATCTGGACCTCGGGCGCGCATTATTCCGACTACGGCATCCTCTTGACCCGCACCGATCCGACGGTGCCCAAGCACAAGGGCCTCACCATGTTCTTCCTGGACATGAAGAGCACTGGCGTCGAGGTGCGGCCGATCAAGCAGGCGAGCGGTGCTTCCGACTTCAACGAGGTCTATTTCACCAATGTCCGCATTCCCGACCACCAGCGTCTCGGCGAGGTCGGTGACGGCTGGAACGTCTCGCTGACCACGCTGATGAACGAGCGTAGCGCGATCGGCGCGGCCGTCTCGACCGGTTTCCCGGAGTTGTTCGAATATTGCTCCAGCCTGATGCTGGATGACGGTCCAGCGATCGAGGACCGCGCAGTGCGCTCGAAACTGGCGAACTGGGCGGTGAAGGCGAGTGGGCTGAAATACACCAGCATGCGCGCGATCTCGGCGCTGTCCAAGGGCGAGCGGCCGGGTCCGGAGAACTCTATCGGCAAGCTGGTGGCGGGCTCGATGATCCAGGACGTCGCGACCTACGCGCTGGATTTGCAGGGCGCGCGCGGCGTGATCAGCGGCGAGGATGCCGAACTCGCCGGCCGCTTCCAGGCGATGCTGTTGCGTGCACCCGGCACCCGCGTCGAAGGCGGCACAGACGAGATCATGCGCAACATCATCGCCGAGCGGGTGCTGGGCCTGCCCGGTGACATCCGTGTCGACAAGGACGTGCCGTTCAACAAGATCCCGACGAAGGGAAGAAGCTAGCATCGTAGGGTGGCAAAGGCGCGTAGCGCCGTGCCCACCAATTCTATCGAGCACGACGGAAGGTGGTGGGCACGCTTCGCTTTGCCCGCCCTACGCACCGAGGAAGGATTGAGAGGTCCGCCATGAATTTCGACGATACCCCGCAGGAAGCCGAATTCCGCGCAACCGCGCGCAAATGGGTTGCGGCCAACGCGCCGAAGGAGCTAGAGGCCGAGCTGTCAAAATCCTCGCTCGGCCGCATCCGGCTCGCCCATCACGACATGGTCGAGGTCGGCAAGGCCTGGCAGAAGAAGAAGGCCGAAGGCGGTTGGGCCTGCCTGCACTGGCCGAAGGAATATGGCGGTCGCGGTGCGACGCCGATCGAGAAGGTGATCTGGCAGCAGGAAGAGGGTGTCTACGGCAAGCTGACGCAGCCGTTCCAGATCGGCGAGGGCATGTGCGGCCCGACCGTGATGGCCTGGGGCAGCGAGGACGCCAAGCGCCGCTATCTGCCGAAGCTCGCTTCGGGCGAGGAGATCTGGTGTCAGCTGTTCTCCGAGCCTTCCGCCGGCTCGGATGTCGCGGGCCTACGCACACGTGCCGAGAAGAAGGGCGACAATTGGGTCGTCAACGGCCAGAAGATCTGGACCTCGGGCGCGCATTACTCCGACTACGGTCTGCTGATCGCGCGCACCGATCCGAACGTTCCCAAGCACAAGGGCCTCACCATGTTCTTCCTGGACATGAAGAGCCCGGGTGTCGAGGTTCGGCCGATCAGGCAGGCCAACGGCATGCAGGAGTTCAACGAGGTCTATTTCACCGATGTCGTGATTCCCGACAGCCAGCGTCTCGGCGCCGTCGGGGAGGGCTGGAGCGTCTCGCTGACCACGCTGATGAATGAGCGGATGTCGATCGGCGCGCGTCTTGCGACCGGCGTCCCTGAAATGTTCGAGTTCTGCTCGAACCTGATGCTGGAGGATGGGCTCGCCATCGACGATCCCGCCGTGCGGTCGAAGCTGGCGAGCTGGGCGGTGAAATCGAGCGGGCTGAAATACACCAGCTACCGCGCGATCTCGGCGCTGTCGAAGGGCGACCGGCCGGGACCGGAAAACTCCATCGGCAAGCTCGTCTCCGGCATGATGCTGCAGGACATCGCCACCTACGCCATGGACCTCCAGGGCGCGGCCGGCGCTCTCACCGGCTCGGACGAGGAGACGGTGCAGGGCCAGTTCCAGCAGATGCTCTTGTCCTCGCCCTCGATGCGCATCGCCGGCGGCACCGACGAGATCCTGCGCAACATCATCGCCGAGCGCGTGCTGGGATTGCCCGGCGACATTCGCGTCGACAAGGATGTGCCGTATAACAAGATCCCGACCAAGGGTAGATGATGTGGCATTGTAGGGTGGGTTAGCGCAGCGGATGCGCAAAGCGCAGTCCGCGGGGCGCAACCCACCACTTCTGTCAATGCGGAAGCAAAAGAGGTGGGTTACGCCTTCGGCTAACCCTACGAAGAGAGCTAATTCATGGACGCAAAAGTGAACAAGACCGATCGCATCGGCGTGCTCGAAGAGCTTCTCAACGAGCGCTATTCCGTCCGCGCTTTCCTGCCGAAGCAAGTCGACCGCGCGACGATCGAGCATGTGCTGACCACGGCGCAGCGCACCGCGTCGTGGTGCAACAGCCAGCCGTGGCAGGTCATCATCGCCAGCGGCGAGGCCAAGGAGCGCTTTCGCCAGCTGATCTACAAGGAAGCGTCGGGCGGATTGGGCGACGACTACGACTTCACGCCGCCGCGCGAATATGTCGGCGTCTATCTCGAACGGCGCCGCGAGAGCGGCTTTCAGCTCTACAACACGCTCGGCATCGCCCGCGGCGACAAAATGGCCTACGCCAAGCAGGCGCTGGAGAATTACAATTTCTTCGGCGCGCCGCATGTCGCGATCATTCACACCAATGAACCGCTCGGCATCTACGGTGCGATCGATTGCGGTGCCTATGTCTCCAACTTCATGCTGGCCGCGCAGGCGCTCGGACTCGGCACCATTCCGCAGGCGGCGATTGCGCGCCATTCCGGCCTGATCCGCCGTCACTTCAATTTGCCCGACGACCGCCGCATCGTCTGCGGCATCTCGTTCGGCTATGCCGACAACGCGCACAACGTGAACAGCTACCGCACGTCACGCGCAAGCGTCGCCGACACCGCCACCTTCGTGGACGAGTGATAGTTGCGCGTAAAGGCGGCCGCGAGAACGGCCGCCTTCACGTCGAGTCTCGGATCGGTTGACGCCGGCCGCTATCCGCCACTGCCGCCGATTACGGCGCGAATGGTCTCGTCGGGCCCGAAGTCTTCGGCGCCGTCGACATAGAGCAGCGCGGCGAGCTTCGAGCGCGCGCGATTGACGCGGCTCTTGATGGTGCCGACCGCACAGCCGCAGATCGAGGCCGCGTCCTCATAGGAGAAGCCGGAGGCGCCGACCAGGATGAGCGCTTCGCGCTGGTCCTGCGGAAGCTTCTCGAGCGCGCCGCGAAACTCCTCGAACTCGAGATGCGCGTTCTGCGAGGGCTGTGTCTTCAGCGTCTTGGCATAGTTGCCTTCGGCATCCTCCACCTCCCGCCGCCGCTTGCGATAGTCGGAGCGGAACAGGTTGCGCAGGATCGTAAACAGCCAAGCCGGCAGGTTCGAGCCGGGCTGGAACGAGTCGATGTTGGCGAGCGCACGCAACAGCGTTTCCTGCACCAGATCGTCGGCGCGGTCCGCATTGCCACTGAGCGAAATCGCGAACGCGCGCAAACTGGGCACGGCCGCGAGGATGTCGTCACGCAGGGAGTCCGTGAGAGGCATTAATCCCTCCCATTGTTGTTGTCGTTGGAGCCCCCGTCGGTTTCCACTTGGGGTGCGCCTCCCGGCGCATCAAGCTTCTTGATCAGTTCCGCGAACCGGTCCGGAACCCCCTGCCGCACCACGTCATCGTACATGGCGCGCAGCTGGTGCCCGATCCGGGACTGAATCTCCGGAGTTAGGCCTCCCTTGCTGGGGGTCGTGCTTTTGCTGGCTTGAGACTTGAGATCTTTCATGACCTGTTCCACGTTTCCCCGAGTTAAGTAACTGTAAAATCGAGAAGTTCTCTCAACCGGGAGCCGTTCCCTGGACGAGTTCAATTCCAGGTTCGACAAAAAGTTCCCGGATCGAGGGAACTTTTCTTATTCTGGGGCGTCATCAGCCCCGGTAGGGGAACCCGGGCCTCCCCTCGCAGTTCCAGATTTTTCAAGGTCGGCCCGAAATGAATGGAGTGGGGATGTCCCGTTCGCAGCTTGTTGCTGAACACTTGCCGTTATTGCGCCGGTATGCGCGCGCCCTGACGGGCAGCCAGGCCTCCGGTGACGCCTATGTCGCAGCCATGTTGGAAGCCATGCTGGGGGATCCGTCAGTGCTCGACGAGAGCCACGGGCCGCGAGCCGGCCTGTTCCGGCTGTTCACCCAGATCTGGAATTCGGTGTCGGTCAATGACGACGCCGAAGTGGCGACGCTGCCGATGCCGCCGGAGCGCCGGCTCTCGAACATCACGCCGCTGCCGCGGCAGGCGTTCCTGCTGCTCTCGCTCGAGGGATTTTCGGAAGAGGAAGTCGCCTACGTGCTCGGCACCGACGTCGCCGAAACGCGGCGGCTTGCGGACGCCGCGGGACGCGAAATGGCAGCCGAGATCGCCACCGACGTGCTGATCATCGAGGACGAGACCTTCATCGCCATGGACCTCGAGAGCCTGGTGAAGAATCTCGGCCACAATGTCGTCGGCGTCGCGCGCACCCATGCCGACGCGGTGGCGCTGGCCAAGAACAAGCGTCCGGGCCTGATCCTGGCCGACATCCAGCTCGCCGACGGCTCGTCCGGCCTCGACGCCGTCAACGAGCTGCTGAAGACGTTCGAGGTGCCGGTGGTGTTCATCACCGCCTATCCCGAGCGCTTCCTCACCGGCGAGCGACCCGAGCCGGCGTTCCTGATCTCAAAACCGTTCCAGCCCGCGATGGTGTCGGCGGTGGCGAGCCAGGCGCTGTTCTTCCAGCGCAACTCGCGCAACCGCGCGCCGAAGGCGCCGGCGGCGTAAACAAGGCACTATTTTGCAAATTGGCCGATCCGGCGTGCTGCAAGGCACGCCGGATTTTTCTTGTGCGCTTGCCGCGCTTGACGGCCATCGAATTCGCCGCTCATACCTCGTGCATCGCCCCAATCGGAGATGTGCCCATGAACCAAGCGCTGCTCGACCGCCTCGCCATCCGCGATCTCGTCGAGAACTGGGCGGTGTGGCGTGACGCCGGCGACTGGGAGCGCTTTGCGACCGTCTGGCACGACGAGGGCTGGATGTCCGCCACCTGGTTTCAGGGGCCGGCGCGGGATTTCATGCGCGTCAGCCAGGAGGGGTTTGTCAGGGGTGTCCGCATCCTGCATTTCCTCGGCGGCACCAGCATCGACCTTTCCGGCGAGCGGGCCATCGCACAAACCAAGATGACGATCTCGCAGCGTGCCCCGGTGCATGACGTGGTTTGCGACGTCGTCTGCACCGGGCGCTTCTACGACTTCCTGGAGAAGCGGGAGGGCCATTGGGGCATCGTCCGCCGCCAGCCAATCTACGAGAAGGACCGGATCGACCCGGTCGATCCCGCCGCAACGCTTCAACTGGATCAAAAAGCGCTCGCCGAGCTCCCCGAGGGCTACCGCCACCTCGCCTACATGCAGGAACTGATCGGCTACAAGGTCAAGCGCGACATGCCGGGGCTCACCGGGCCGGAGGTCGAGAAGCTCTATGGCGAGGGGCGGGCGTGGCTGGCGGGGACGGCGAAGTAAACGCCAGACAAAAGTAAGGCGCGACTGGCATCACCACAGTCGCGCCCTACGTCGCCGGCTTATGGGGCAGGGGGGAATAGCCGGCTGTTGAGACGACTCTCAGGCCTCGGAGTCGTTCCAGCGGGCTGCAAAATTTTTCGCCCCGCCTGCGATATTTCGCACACGGTTAAGTGATCTTAACGGCTGAGAACCTGCGGTCGTCTCCCTGCGTTGTTCCCGCGATCGCCATGGGGCGAGGGATCGACAGCCATGTCACAGATTTACAAAGCATTTTTCGGTGCGGTCGCGATCACCTTCGCGCTCGGCGCTGCGCAGCTGGCCTCCGGCCACGATCTGGCCGACCGCTGGCAGGCCGTCGCCGACAGGGCCGACAAGCCCGGCCATAACGTCAATCGCTCCGGCAAGTCCGATCGGCTCGCCGATATCAAGGCGGGAGTTCCCTCCCGCACCGTGTCGATGCGGCTGAACGACCTCGCCGACACGTCGGTGCTGCTGCGGGTCCCCGCGGTGATCGAGACCGGCACTGCCAAGCCGCCGGCGCTGCTTAGGGATCAGCAGCTGGGCCGCAACAAGCCGACCATCGCCTGCGAGCCGATGGTCAGCTCCCTGACCGAAGTGGCAAAACTGCTGCAGCCGGGCCGCTGCGTGACCTGATCCGCTGCGCCCGCGGATAAATCGCCTTCCCGCCCGGAGGGCGATCGTTCACGTCCACTTGATCCCCTATACCCTCGCGTTATATCCCGGGTTTCTTCCCTTTCGATTGACCGGGTAAACGCATGACGACGTCCGATACCGCCGCGCATACGCAGCCATTCCAGGCCGAGGTTTCCGAACTGCTGCACCTCATGGTGCATTCGGTCTATTCCGAGACCGATATCTTCCTGCGGGAGCTCGTCTCCAACGCCTCGGATGCCTGCGACAAGCTGCGCTACGAGGCCATCGCCAATCCGGCTCTGCTGGGCGAGGGCGACGCCCTCAAGATCCGGATCATCCCGAACAAGACGGCCGGAACGCTCACGATCGCCGACAACGGCATCGGCATGGAGCGGCAGGAGCTGATCGACCATCTCGGCACCATTGCCCGCTCCGGCACCAAGGCCTTCGTGTCGAAGCTGAAGGAGGCCAAGGAGGGCCTCGGCCTGATCGGCCAGTTCGGCGTCGGCTTCTATTCGGCCTTCATGGTGGCAGAGAAGATCGTGGTGGTCAGCCGCCGGGCCGGCGAGAGCGACGTCTGGACCTGGACGTCATCAGGCGGCTCCGGCTTCGAGATCGCGCGGGCCAGCGACGAGGACGCGGCGCGCGTGGCGCGCGGCACCGAGATCGTCCTGCACCTGAAGGACGATGCGAAAAAGTATCTCGAGGCCTACGAGATCGAGCGCATCATCAGTGCTTATTCCGACAACATCCTGTTCCCGATCGAGCTCGTGCCGGAAGAGGGCGAACCACGCCAGATCAATTCGGCGAGCGCGCTGTGGCAGCGCTCGAAATCCGAGTTGACGCCGGAGGACTACAAAAAGGCCTATCAGCAGATCGCGTCCGCCTTCGACGATCCCGCGATGACACTGCACTATCGCGCCGAGGGCCGTTATTCCTACGCCGTGCTGCTGTTTGCGCCGTCGACCAAGCCGTTCGACCTGTTCGAGCCCTCGCGCAAGGGGCGCGTCAAGCTCTATGTCCGCCGCGTCTTCATCACCGACGATGCCGATCTGTTGCCGGGGTACTTGCGCTTCATCCGCGGCGTCGTGGACAGCGAGGATCTGCCGCTCAACATCTCGCGCGAGATGCTGCAGAACAATCCGCAGCTCGCGCAGATCCGCAAAGCCGTGGCGACCCGCGTCGTATCGGAGCTGGAAAGCCTCGCCGACAAGGACCCGGAGAATTTTACCAGGATCTGGGATGCTTTTGGCGCGGCGCTGAAAGAGGGCATCTACGAGGATTTCGAGCGCCGCGAAAAGCTGCTCGCGCTGGCGCGCTTCACCACGACCACGGGCGAGAAGCGCTCGCTGAAAGACGTCATCGCCGGTTTCAAGCCGAACCAGACCGAGATTTACTACCTCGTCGGCGACAGCATCGAGCGGCTGAAGTCCAATCCGCGGCTGGAGGCTGCGACCGCGCGTGGCATCGAGGTGCTGCTGCTGTCCGATCCCGTCGACGCCTTCTGGACCTCGATGCCGACGGAGTTCGACGGCAAGCCGCTGAAGTCGCTGAGCCAGGGCGATCTCAATCTCGACCTGATCCCGCGCACCGACGAGACGGATGAGACCAAAAAGGAAGAGCCGGAGGCGGACGAGGCGGCCACCATCGCGGTGATCAAGGCGGCGCTCGGCGAGCGTGTGACCGACGTCAAGGCTTCGACGCGCCTCACCAGTTCGGCCTCCTGCCTCGTTGCCCACAGCCAGGGCCCGAGCCGCGAGCTCGAGCGCATCCTGTCGCAGCAGAACCGCGGCATGCGCACCAGGCCAATCCTCGAGATCAATCTGCGCCACCCGCTGGTCACGGCGATCACCAGGGCGCAGGCCGGCTCCAGGGACGTCGACGATCTCAGCCTGCTCCTGCTCGAACAGGCGCAGATCCTGGACGGCGAGCTGCCGGAGGACCCCGCCGCGTTTGCCTCGCGGCTGAACCGGCTGGTCCTGCAGGGGCTCGGCGGATAGCGCCATCTGGCGCAGTCGTCATGTCTCCGGCCTGACGACTGCGCGCGAGCCGAAACGGCCGTGACGGGGTGACGACGCCAATTGGTCGCGTCCGTGCGGTACATCACGCACCCCACTCACCTTGCCGTCATATGTTCTAGGAACAGTCGCCTCCGCCGTGGTGTTGTGCCATAGGAGGCGGTCGGCACCAGCTCCGCCGACGCCATCGATTCGAGGATGTCTCCATGCGCTTGCCGATCCTGACCCTCACCGCGATTGCCACGCTGTTCGTCGCGGCAGACGCCAGCGCCCAGACCTATGATCCGCGCTATCCTGTATGCATGCACGTCTACTCGCCGGGCGGCTGGGGCGGGGGCGGCGACTATTACGACTGCTCCTTCACCTCGATCCCGCAGTGCCGTGCGACGGCCTCGGGCCGCTCCGCGAGCTGCGACGTCAATCCCTATTACGCCTTCGACGAACCGCCGCCGCCCCCGCGCCGTCGCCACAAGAAAGAGCACTAGCGATCCGCGATGCTGCGTCCCGGGATGTTCTTCATGCGTTGCTCATTCGGTCTGGCCGTGATCGCCGGTGCATTGTTCGCGGCCGCGCCGTCACATGCGCAGACCTTCGACCCCCGCTATCCCGTCTGCATGCACGTCTATTCCGGGGCGAGCGGCGGCGGCGGCGACTGGTACGACTGCTCCTTCATCTCGCTGCCGCAGTGCCGCGCCACGGCGACAGGCCGCTCCGCGTCCTGCGATCTCAATCCGTATTATCCGGTCAACGTGCAGCCGCCGCGCCGTTCCCGTCAGCCGCTCCGCCACTAGCCTCCGTGCTCTGGCCGGCTTTCCGGCCACTCGCGAGGTTGCGCCAGATCAACGTGCGCATCTGCGATCCCTGACAGCCTTCGACTTGAAGCCCGACAGCAGGAGTCCGGCATCATGCCGGTCCCTCGGATCGGGCGCATGAGGCGAGGAGATCTCCATGAACAGGCGTACCCTTACCACGCTCGCTGGCGCGACCCTTGGCATGATCGCGGTTTCTCAACCGGCTCGCGCGGACATGATCCAGGCGGGTGCTATTCCTTCCTGATTCCCGACAGCTCAACCACCTTGCGCCAGCGGTCTGTCTCCGCTGTCAGCATGCTGCCGAACTCGCCAGCATTGCCATGCAGCGGGATCGCGCCGAGCTCGGCGATGCGGGCCTTGATCTCGGCGTCGGACAACGCGCTGTCGATCTCGCGATTGAGCAGGTCGACGATCTCGCGCGGTGTGTCGTGAGGCGCGCCGACGCCATAGAATGAGCTGGTCTCATAGCCTGGAAGCGTCTCGGCGATCGGCGGTACCTCTGGGAGAATCTCCGAGCGTTCGCGCGTGGTCACGCCGAGCGCGCGGAGCTTGCTGGCGCGCACCAGTTCGAAGGACGAGGTGACGTTGTCGAACATGCCCTGGATCTGGCCGCTCATGACGTCGGTCAATCCCGGCGCCGAGCCCCGATAGGGCACGTGGGTGAACTGCACGCCGGCCATCGACTTGAACAGCTCGCCCGAGAGATGCAGCGACGTGCCGATGCCGGAGGAGGCGATCGACATCTTGCCGGGATTGGTCTTGGCGTAGGCGACGAAATCGGCGACGGTCTTCACCGGCAGGTCGTTGTTGACGACCAGCACCAGCGGAATTCGGGCGACACCCGCGACCGGCGCGATGCCCTTGGCGAAATCATACGGCAGTGCCGGATCGAACGAGGCGTTGATCGCATTGGCGGTCGAGGTCAGCAGCAGAGTATAGCCGTCGGGCGCAGACGTGATCACCGCCTGTGTCCCGATATTGCTGCCGGCGCCGGGCTTGTTCTCGACCACGAAGGTCTGGCCGAGCCGGTCGGACAGGCGCTGGCACAGCAGCCGCGACAGCACGTCGGTCGCCCCGCCCGGTGCGTAGGGCACCACCCATTTCACGCTGCGCGAGGGATAGGAGGGGTTGCCGATCGCAAATGCGCGCGGCGCGGCGAGCGCCGCTGCGGCAGAAGCTGCGGTCTGAAGGAAATGGCGTTTGGTGATCATGATCCGCGTCTCCGCTGCTGCTGCACCGCTCGTACAAGGAATGGAGGGTGAGCGCAGCATTCGGCCTCGTCCTTTTGCTATCGCAAGAATCGCAACGGACCGCACGCCGATCCCGCCGGCTTGGTAAAGGATGACTGGAGTTAATCGTGCACTAACCGGCTTTTACCTTGTCTCTTAACACCTGGGCAGGGCGCGCGGATTAGACTACCGCAATCAGCAGGCACGTTCCGAAAGAATGAACGACATGACCACCGGCGTCATCGAGCAACCGAAAGCCGCGCGCGCTCCCTCGGCATCGAAGATCTGGCTGACGGCGATCGAGCTCACCGCGCGCATTGAAACGCTGCCGGGTCGCTTGTTCGCCGACGTCGTCGACGATTGGGCGCGGCGCCAGCCCGACCGCGTTGCGCTGGTCACGGACGACGCAAGCCTCGACTATGACGGGCTCGTCAAACGCATTAACCGTTACGCGCGCTGGGCGCGCTCGGTGGGTGTAGCCAAGGGCGACACCGTCGGCCTGATCATGCCGAACGGCATCGACTATGTCGCCGCCTGGCTCGGCATCAGCCGCGTCGGCGGCGTGGTGGCGCTGCTCAACACCAAGCTGGTGGGACAGTCGCTCGCGCATTGCATCGACGTCGCGGCGCCCTCGCATATCATCGTCGCGCATGATCTGGCGGAGACGCTGGAGGCTGCGAAGCCGCATCTGAAGACCGAAGCAAAAATCTGGACCCATGGTGATGCGCGCGGCGAGCGTGCCATCGACGTTGCGCTCGCGGCGCTCGACGATGCTCCGTTGTCGCCGGACGAGCATGGCGACGTCACCATCAACGATCGGGCCCTGCTGATCTATACGTCTGGCACCACCGGCTTGCCGAAAGCGGCCAGCATCAGCCATCGCCGCATTCTCAACTGGGGTTTCTGGTTCGCCGGCCTCACCGGAGCCACGCCGCAGGACCGGCTCTATGATTGTCTGCCGCTGTTCCACTCGGTCGGCGGCATCGTCGCGCCGTGCAGCATGCTGGCTGCCGGCGGCTCGGTGGTGATCGCGGACAAATTCTCCGCCTCGAACTTCTGGCCCGACATCGTGCGGCATGACTGCACGCTGTTCCAGTATATCGGCGAGCTCTGTCGCTATCTGCTGAAGGCGCCGCCGTCGGAATACGAGAACCGGCATCGTCTGCGTCTCGTCTGCGGCAACGGCCTGCGCGGCGATATCTGGGAGGATTTCCAGACACGCTTCGCCATTCCTCGCATTCTCGAGTTCTACGCCGCAACCGAAGGCAATTTCTCGCTGTTCAACGTCGAGGGCCAGCCTGGCGCGATCGGCCGCATCCCGCCGCTGCTCGCGCATCGTTTCCCGGCGAGCCTCGTCAGGCTCGATCCCGACAGCGGTGCGCCGCTGCGCAATGAAGATGGCCTCTGCATCGCCTGCGCCCGTGGCGAGGCCGGCGAAGCCGTCGGCCGCATCGGTTCCGCGGACAAGGGCGGTGGCCGCTTCGAGGGCTACACCGATGCCGGCGAGACCGAGAAGAAAATTCTGCGCGACGTCTTCGCCAAGGGCGATGCCTGGTTCCGCACCGGGGATCTGATGCGGATCGACGACAAGGGCTTCTTCCACTTCGTCGATCGCATCGGCGACACGTTTCGCTGGAAGGGCGAAAACGTCGCGACGTCGGAGGTCAATGACGCCGTGCGCGACTTCACCGGAGTGGTCGACGCCACCACCTACGGTGTCAGCATTCCCGGTGCCGACGGCCGCGCCGGCATGAGCGCGATCGTCGTCAACGAGGGCTTTGATATCGCGGCGCTGCCTGCGCATCTCGCGCAGCGCCTGCCGGCCTATGCCCGCCCGGTCTTCGTTCGCCTCTCGCGCGAACTCGATGCGACCGAGACGTTCAAGCAGAAGAAGGGTGATCTCGCCCGCGAGGGATTTGATCCCGGTGCGATCGCCGACCCGCTGTTCATGCTCGATCCGAAATCCGGCGTTTATATCGCACTGACGTCCGAGGCCTACGCGCAGATCGTCGGCGGTGCGGTCAGGCTGTAGCCCGACCTAAAATCCGGAGATAGGTCCAATTTTATCTGAATTGTCCAAGAAGGCATTTACTTCTGTCCGGTAAACAGACGGGCATGGGGAGGCGGTCATCAAGAGCCGCCGCAAGAGATACGATCAATCAACAAAGCAAGAGCGAGCCAGCCATGTCGGTAAGGTCTAAGGTCATCGAGGCGATCCAGCAGATCGCCAAGGAGCAGCACGTCACGCTTCCTGCCCTCTCGGACGATCTGTCCCTGCATGAGACCGGGTTCGACTCGCTCGCCTTCGCGATCCTGGTGGCGCGGCTCGAAGACGAAACCGGCGTCGATCCCTTCACCATTTCCGAGGACGCAGCGTTTCCCGCCACCGTCGGCGATTTCGTGCGGGCCTACGAAAATGTCCCCGCGTGAGATCTTTGCGCTTCGCGATCATCTCGGCGCGGAGCTGACCGGCCGCACGCTGTCGGACGCGCACGATTGCGTGTCGCTGACGAATATCCTCTCGCAGACCGTCCTGGGCGGCCGCCTGCGTGAGCTGTCCGGCCGTGCGGTCCTGCTCAAGCTGTCCGATCAGCTCCGCTCCGGGCTCGCCATGATCGAGCTCGACGGCATCGCCCGCCGCATGCTGCTCTGCCCGCCCGATCTCAATCCGGCGCATCTCGAGGCGCTGATTGCGGACGCCGGGATCGATGCCGTCGTCACCGACGAGCCAGATCGCTGGGCCACGACCGGCGTGCCGCTGATCGTCACCGCGCAATTGCCGCTTCAAGCCACCGCGCCGGCCAGGACGGAGCGCGCCACCGAGTGGCTGATGCTCACCTCCGGCACGTCAGGCGTGCCGAAAATCGTCGGCCATACGCTGGACGCACTCACCGGCGCGATCGTCGCCGAAGGCCCCGCGCGTGGACCCGCGCCGGTGTGGGCGACGTTCTACGACATCCGCCGCTATGGCGGCCTGCAGATCTTCCTCCGCGCCGTTCTCTCGGGCGGCTCGATGGTGTTGTCCGATCCGCATGAAGCACTCGCCGCCCACGTCGCGCGGTTGAATGCGCGCGGGGTCACGCACATCTCGGGAACACCGTCGCACTGGCGCAAGCTCCTGATGAGCGGGTCGGCCGCGCAGTTCAGGCCGGGCTACGTCCGTCTCTCCGGCGAAATCGCCGACCAGGCGGTGCTCGACGGCCTGAAGGCCGCATTCCCCAATTCCTCCGTCGGCCATGCCTATGCCTCGACCGAGGCCGGCGTCGGCTTCGCCGTCAATGACGGGCTGGAGGGCTTTCCAGCCAACTATCTCGGCAATCGCAACGGCGTGGAGATGAAGGTCGTCGACGGCTCGTTGCGCGTCCGCTCGACGCGCACGGCGCACGCCTACATCGGCCGCAATGCCGCCGCGCTCACCGATGACGACGGGTTCGTCGACAGCGGCGACATCGTCGAATTGCGCGGCGAACGCTATTATTTCGTCGGCCGCCGCGGCGGTATCATCAATATCGGTGGACTGAAGGTCCACCCCGAGGAGATCGAGGCGGTGATCAACCGCCACCCCGATGTGCGGATGTCGCGGGCGAAATCGCGCCGCAGTCCGATCACCGGCGGCATCGTCGTCGCCGACGTGATCCTCGCCGACGGCACCGATCCGGCGCGGACCAAGGAGATCCGCGACCAGATCCTGGACCAGTGCCGCGCGCAGCTCGCCTCGCACAAGGTGCCGGCGGTGATCCGCTTCGTCGAGACGCTCGACGTCACTCCGGCCGGCAAACTGGCGCGCACCGATGCATAATGTCCTCGTTACAGGCGGCAGCCGCGGCATTGGGCTCGCGATCGGCAGGCGCCTCGTCGGTGCCGGCTACAATGTCATCGCAGCAGCGCGGCGCGAGAGCGACGAGCTCAAGGCCGCGATCGCCGAGTCCGAGGGCCGGCTGCATTTCCGAGCCTGCGATCTTGCGGTGATCGATGCGATCCCGGCATTCGCAAAGCTCGTGCGCGACGAGTTCGGCGCGATCTACGGCCTCGTCAACAACGCCGGCCTCGGCACCGAAGGCCTGCTCGCCACCATGCACAATTCCGAGATCGAGGCGCTGGTGCAGCTCAACGTGCTGTCGCCGATCATCCTCACGAAATACGTCGCGCGGCAGATGATGGCCGATGGCGCCGGCCGCATCATCAACATCTCGTCGATCATCGCGACCACCGGCTACAATGGCCTGTCCGTCTACGGCGCGACCAAGGCCGCCGCCACCGGCTTCACCCGCTCGCTCGCGCGAGAGGTGGGCAAGCTCGGCATCACGGTGAATGCGATCGCGCCGGGCTTCATCGACACCGAGCTGACGCACAATCTCTCCGGCGAGAGCCGCAAGCGCATCGCCGGCCGCAGCGCGCTACGCCGCCTGCCGGAGACCGACGACGTCGCGCGCATGGTGGAATATCTGCTCGGCGAAGGCGGCCGCAACGTAACCGGCACGGTGTTCACGATCGATGCGGGGAATACGGCGTAATTGGAACTCGCGCCGCCACAATTGCGTTGATCCGGCGCAATGACAGCAAGCCGGATTTGGTCGTAAGATGCGCCGCAATCGATTGGGTTACGTCAGTCGATCTGCCCCAATCGATAGGGAGCAGAGCATGGCCACGCCAGACATGAACGCTTCAAGTGAACGCCGGGCCGAGCCGGCTCGCACCAAGCCCGACGATGTTCGTTGCCCGCCGATGACGCATCAGAATTCCGGCAGTCACGGCCATGAAATGTATCCGCAGCAATTCGTGCGCCTGGTCGGTTGCCACGATGCCTCTCTCGAGGCCTTGCGCAAGCGCGAGGACGAGAGGCTGCACTAGCAATCACGTCCGCTGCTTTGGCAGGTCAATCCGTTCGTGGGAGAATTCCGGCGGCCCTTCGGTGAGGCGGCGGATGCGGCGCTCGCGTTCGTCCGTGGGCAATGCCGGATCGAGCAGGCCCTCGATTTCGTGCACCGCGATCTGCTCGATCCGCGTGGCGTCCGATGCGATGGGATGTGCCGATGCCGGGGGAGCAGGCGAATTCTTCAGACCCAGCTCGACCAGCTTGCAGATCGCTTCCGAGCGCGACAGCTGATGGGCTTCAGCCCAGCCATCGATCGCCGCGGTCAGCCCTTCCGGCATCTTCACCGCGCTGATCGGGTCATGCCCGGTGCGCCGGCGGACCGGAGCCGTGGAGCCCTTGCTGCCAAAGTCTGGCACTTCGATCATCCCGCGTCACCCCTGGAGAGGGCCCAAGCCTAATGGCTCTTGCGGCCAGCTCTTTGACGCCGATCAATGACGGGCTGCGGCATTGCGGCGCGCTGCGATCTTGTTGTCCGGGCCCGTTTCGGCCAATGATTGACGGGGCGACCGGCGAACCCGGATCGATCCTGCCACGTATCTTCCTTCTCGTGTCGATTTTGGACGCGGGTCCCAATCCCATCCGGCATCACCCGATGACATCAGGCGAATCCTTCTACGGCGGCATTCCCGTCTTCCGCGGCTTCACCAGCCTGATGGACCCTGCGCTCTATGCTCCGCTGCCGGATGACTGGAGCATCGGCGTGGCCGACATCGTCGATTCCACCAAGGCGATCGCGGCGCAGCGCTACAAGGCCGTCAACATGGCTGGCGCGGCCGTGATCGCGGCGGTGACCAATGCGCTGGAGGGGCGGGAATTCCCCTTCGTGTTCGGCGGCGACGGCGCGAGCTTTGCGGTCGCGCCTTCCGATATCGCGCCGGCCCGCGAGGCACTTGCCGCAACCGCGACCTGGGTGCGCGAGGATCTCGACCTGAAGATGCGGGTCGCGCTGGTGCCTGTGGGGGCCATCCGCGCGCAGGGCCTCGACGTGCGCGTCGCGCGCTTCGGTCCGTCGGCTAATTTGTCCTATGCGATGTTCTCCGGCGGCGGGCTCGCCTGGGCCGACGCCGCGATGAAACGCGGCGAGTTCGCGGTCAATGAGGCTCCCGCCGGCACGCAGCCGGATCTCTCCGGCCTGTCCTGCCGCTTCGAGGTGATCCCGGCCGCGCGGGGTCTGATCCTGTCGGTGCTGGTGATGCCGGCGCGCGGCGCCGATCCTGCGGCCTTCCGCAAGGTGATCGAGGACATCATCCATCTCGTCGAGCGCAGCCCGGATGGCGGCCGGCCGGTGCCGGCGCAGGGGCCACCACTGAAATGGCCACCCCAGGGGCTGGACTTCGAAGCCCGCACCAAGCGCGGAGGTCCGCTGCTCGCGCGTCGCGCCCGCGTGCTGGCCTACACGCTGTTCGTCTACCTGATCATGCGTCTCGACCTCAACGTCGGGGGCTTCGTGCCAAACGTCTACAAGCGCCAGGTGGTCGAGAATTCAGACTTCCGCAAATATGACGACGGCCTGCGCATGATCCTCGACTGCACTCCGCAGCTCGAGCGCGCGCTGAGCGATCGTCTTGCAGCGGCCGCGCGCGACGGTATCGTTCATTACGGACTCTACCAGCAGGACGCCGCAATGATGACCTGCTTCACGCCCTCGGCGCTGCGCAGCGACCACGTGCATTTCATCGACGGCGCGCGGGGCGGCTACGCCTCGGCAGCGACGGCACTGAAGGCAATGATGGCTTGAGCTGTCAGCGCCCCGCGCGCGTCCAGGTCTCGCCGCCGCAGAGCGCGCCGACGCAGCCTTCGACCCGCAGCGCATCCGCCGACGTCACGGTGACGCTGCTCGCATAGGTGCTGCCGTCGTCGGCATTGTAGATCTGGCCCGACCATTTGTTCGGACCCGATGGCTGCATGCCGCTGAATAGCGGCAAGCCGATCATCGGGCGCTTGGCGAGCGCGGGATTGGGATTCTTGCTGTCGGTGGCGAGCTGGCCGGTCGCGGTGTCGTGGGGTTCGCGCAGCCAGACGATGTGGCCGCAGATGCCGCCGCCGCATTTGCTGACCTTGACGCGGGCATCGCCCGCCTGTGTCAGCCAGATCCCGTCAGCGCTCTGCGCACGGGCGGCCGTCGCGCCGAGCAGCGCGGTCAGAATGACGGAGAAGATAGCGAATCTGCGGAGCATGGAGAGAGCCTCGAAAAATGGAGGCGCCTCCATAGCAGTCCGGCTGGATAGTGCAACGCTGGATGGAATCACATTGCCGCGCTTATTGGCCTGCGCTCATTTGCCCCAGCGTGCGAAGGCGACCGAAGCTGCGGTCGAGAGCCCGAACACGACCATGGCGCCGCCGACCAGCGCGAACAGGGTCCAGGCCGGCGCCTGCGCCGTCATCAGGCCGACGCCGCCGATCGCGACGATCAGAAGCCGCGCGGTGGAGGCGAGCACCGGGCCGCCGACGCGGGCTGCGCCCTGCGAGGAGAAATACAGCGACACGCCCATGCCGAAGAACACGAAAGCCGGCCCGGCCCAGTGGAAATAGCTGTGTGCGGCGGCGATGACGCCCGGATCGTTCGTGAACAGCGAGACCCACAACGCGGGATCGAGCGCGATCACGAGTCCGATCAGGCCGACCGTGAGCCCGGAGGCCGCGGCCGCGGTCCAGGCCACACGCCGCGCGCGTTTGACCTGGCCCGCGCCCATCGCCATGCCGACCATCGGCACCGAGGCGATGCCGAAGGCGAAGGTGATCGGGATCAGCAGGAATTCCAGCCGTGAGCCGATGCCGTAGCCGGCCAGCATCTCGGTGCCGAAGGTCGCCAGGATCTTCGTGAAGATCAGGATGGTCAGCACGGTCTGCAGCGGCGACAGGCAGGCGACCGCGCCGACCTTGAGAATGTCCAGGAACATCGCGCGCTCGAAATGGAAGGCGCGCACGTTCAGCGGTAGCCGGCTGCGGCCGGACAGGAGAAACCAGAGGAAGAAGGCCGCAGCGCAGCTGAAGGCGATCAACTGGCCGGCGGCGACACCGGGCATGCCGAATTGCTTGACGCCGAACAGACCGAGCCCGAGCGTGCCGCCGAGTGCGATCTGGAGCGTGCTCGCCCCGATCAGAATCATCGAGGGCAGGCGCATGTCCCCCGTGCCGCGGATCACCGAAGCGAGCGTGTTGACGAGCCAGATCGCGACCGCGCCGGAGAACAGCACCTGCGAATAGCCGCTAGCTTCCTCGAGCACGCGCTCGCGGCCGCCGAGCAGCATGAAGAACGAGCGGCCGAAGACGAGCATCATCACCGTGAAGAACAGGCCGCCGCAGAGGCCGATGATCGCGGCATGCAGCGCCAGCGTCGCGGCGCGGTCGCGGTCTCCGGCGCCGAGCGCACGGCTGATCGCAGACGACACGCCGCCGCCCATCGCGCCCGCGCTCATCATCTGCGTCAGCATCGCGAACGGAAACACCAGCGCGATGGCGGCAAGCGGAATGGTGCCGAGACGGCCGATGTAGGAGGTCTCGGCGATCGCGACCAGCGTGCTGCCGACCATGGCGACCATGTTGGGGATCGCGAGCCGCAGCAGCGTCGGCAGGATCGGCGCCGTCAGAAGGCTGGCAATGGAGGAGGCGGCCGGTGCGCGCGGCGGGACGGTGTCTGCGGAGGCGTCGATCGTCATGTTCACCGCGCGGAATATTGGATGATGATCGACATATTACAGGGCGCGGGCTGCCGGCACCAGCCCTCTGGTCACGCAGGGCTCACCACGGCAGGCCGCATAGGTCGATGGTGCCCAGCGTCGGCGCGCGGACGATGTTGAAGACGTAGGGCGCCATATGGTCGCAGCGGGTCCGCCCCTCCGGCTGCTCGCAATAGACCTCGCCCTTGAAGGGCAGCCAGCTCCGGGTCTGGTAGAACGCAAAATTGTGCGGTTCGCAGAACAGCAGCGCGAAGCGAACGGCCTCGTTGGCACGCATGGTGTGCACCGCCGCGTCGATCGCCACGGTCGCATAGCCGCGGCCGCGCCGGTCCTCGCGCGTGCAGACCCCGCCGATGCCGCCGATGTGGACCTTCTGGCCGTTCCAGGTGACGGTGCGGAAGTAGATGCCGACATGGCAGACGAGGCCGTCCTCGGGCGTCTCGATCAGCACGCGCAAATCGGCATTGGCCCATTTGACGTGAGCCCATGGCTTGCCCGCGATCTGCTCTGGGCCCCATACCGCCTGATGCAGCGGCTCCGCGATCCGCCAAGAGGCGTCGCCGTTGAGGATGTCGATTTCAATGCTCATGATCGGTGCATGTTGGTCACGGAGCGGCGCACTCTTTGCGAAGGCGTGGAAGCCGGTCGCCATGATGACTCAGAAGGCGACACACTCCGTATGCGTGATCTGCGGGTGGGCGCAATAGGAGATGCTGCCGCCGTTGGTGAACGTGTAGACCGTCTTGCCGGGCTTCAGCCTGTTGTCGACCGTCATCGTACAGGAATCGGCTCGAATCGTCATGGTCACGACCGCGATATTGTTTGGATATTCGCGCACCACCCGAAGCGTGTGGCCACCCACGACATTCAGTGTGGTCGAGCCGCCCGGCGCCGCCGTGGGTTTGCCGCCCAATGTCGCCTTGAGGCGTGACGTGCCTCCGGTGTTCGTCGTCATCTTGAGGCTTGCATTCCGGTCCGTCGACAGGACGGCCGATCCCTCGGCGTGGATCGGAAAATTCCGGATCAGGGGTTTTTCGCAATTGGCAATTCCATCATAGCTGAAGTGGCCGCGAATGGAGGAGCTGGCCGCTTCACCGGAACCGGGTATGGCGAGGATCGCGGCCGAAATCGCCGCCACGCCGAGACATGAAAGAAGCGCTCGTCCGTTCATCGAGCTCAATCTCCACTGGTGTCATCGCAAAACGACTTTGGCGTCTGGTCGCGCCGCGCGGATCGATCAATAACCTTCACAGGTGGTCCGCGTGATGGTCGGCTTGGAGCAGTAGGACAGTCCAGCGCCGTTGTAGAACGTGTATTGCGTCTTGCCCGGCTTCAGCTTCTGATCGATTTTCATCGTGCAGCGGCTGCCGACCACCGTCAGGGTGATGATGATGTAGTTGTTCGGATATTCGCGGGTGGCCCGCAGGCTGTGCCGCCCGGCGACCCGGAGGGATGCCGACCCTTCGGGAGCTTCGGTCGGTTTGGCGCCCAGGGTGGCGTTGTAGACCACGCGTCCTTCGACATTGCTCGTCATGTCCAGCTGTGCGCTGCGATCTGTCGAGAGCGTGCCGCTGCCCTCGCCGTGGATCGGGAAATTCTGGATCGGCGGGTTTTGGCAGGACGCGGTTCCCTCGAAACTGAACCTGGCGTGGAGGACTCCGCCGGCGGCTTCGCTCGAAACCGGGATCAGTGCAAGCAAGGCAGTGCTGGCGGCCAGCGCCAAGGGGAGGTCTCGCATGACGTCAACTCCCATAAAGGCTTCATTGGAAAAAGATATTCTACGACAATGGACTGGATTAAATTCGATGCGCGCGAATTATGCAATTGCGTCATGGCGCGCTTTCGGGAAATTCAAGGTATTTAACGACGGCGGAACCTTCTATAAGGGGTGACCGTTAAGCCAGTTCCCCATCAGTCGCGGACAACATCCCATGACCTTTACGCTCCCCCCCTCCCTTACGCCTATGACGCCCTCGGCCAGTTCATGTCGAAGGAAACGCTGGAATTCCACCACGACAAGCATCATCAGGCCTACGTCACCAACGGCAACAACGCGCTCAAGGGCACCGAATGGGAAGGCAAGCCCCTTGAGGAGATCGTCAAGGGCTCGTTCGGCAAGAACCCGGCCGTATTCAACAATGCCGGCCAGCACTACAACCACATCCACTTCTGGAGCTGGATGAAGCCCAACGGCGGCGGCACCAAGCTGCCGGGCAAGCTCGAGAAGAAGATCAACGAGGACCTCGGCGGCTTCGAGAAGTTCAAGACCGACTTCCAGGCGGCCGGCGTCGGCCAGTTCGGCTCCGGCTGGGCCTGGCTCCAGGTCAAGAACGGCAAGCTCGAAATCGCCAAGACCCCGAACGGCGAGAATCCGCTGGTGCACGGCGCCACCCCGATCCTCGGCGTGGACGTCTGGGAGCACTCCTACTACATCGACTACCGCAATCGCCGTCCCGACTATCTCAAGGCGTTCGTCGAGAACCTCGTGAACTGGGAATACGTCGAGTCCCTGTTCGAGAAGGCGTAAGCTTCTTCTTGGTCATTCCGGGGGCGCGTTTCGCGCGCGCCGGACGACAAAAGGCGGTCGCTCGCGCGGCCGCCTTTTTTGCTGTGCGGAATTGCCCTGCGTGGTGCGCGCACGGGTCTGCCATCGTACTGTTTGCATCGCTCGGATACCGCGCTTAATCAGGACGGGCATCACCCTCGAGCCTACAAAGCCCGTTGTCAGAACTGTCCCCGAAAAATCAGCCGCCCGCAGAGGACGCGGAGTCCGAGCCGCGGCCGGGGCGTGTGCGCAAGCCGATCGGCTGGTCGACGATCATCATTGCGGCGTTGGTGGCGGTGAGCGCGGCTCTGGTGTGGCGGCGTGACGGCACCGAGGGCGTCCTCGATATTCTGACCCACGACCTTTCGCTGTTCGGCGGCATCCTGCCGCGCGTGCTGGCCGGCTGCTTGCTCGGCGCCTTCATCTCCGAGATCCTGCCGCACGAAAAAGTCTCGCGCTCGCTCGGGCCGAAATCCGGGCTGAAAGGCCTTTTGATCGGCACCGCCTTCGGCGCGATCCTGCCCGGCGGGCCCTTCACCGCCTATCCGGTGGCGAGCGCGCTGCTCGCGGTCGGCGCCGATTTCGGCGCCACCATCGCCATGGTCGTGAGCTGGACCCTGATCGGCTATGGCCGCGCGGTGGTCTGGGAGATCCCGATCATGGGCACCGATTTCACGCTGTGGCGGATCGTCATCTCGCTGCCGCTGCCGGTGCTCGCCGGCGCGCTCGGCCGCTTCGTCTATGTCCGGCTCTACCCGAAGCGCGGCAGCGACGAGGCCGCGGCATGAGCGCCGCGCTTCTGATCGACATCCTGTTGTGGGGCTCGGTGTTCGGCGTCGGCCTGATCGCCTTCCGCCGCGGACCAACGGTGTTCAAGGCCTCGCTGCGCGAAGGCTCGATGGACTTCATCAACATCGTGCCCCGGATCGCGCTCGGCGTGATCGGCTCCGGCTATATCGCCGCCATCATCCCGCAGGAGGTGATCACCGGCTGGCTCGGGCCGGACAGCGGCTGGCTGGGCGTCGCAACCGCCGTGGTCGCCGGAGCGGCGACGCCCGGTGGCCCCGTGATCGGCTTTTCCATCGGCACCGTGGCGTTGAAGTCCGGCGGCGGGGTGCCCCAGGTGGTCGCCTATGTCGTGGCCTGGGCCCTGTTCGCCTTCCAGCGGGTGATCTTGTGGGAAATCCCGTTCATGCCGGCCCGCTTCGTCTGGTTCCGCTGCGCCGTGTCGGTACCGTTCCCGTTCGTGGCGGCTGCCATCGCGATGGTGATCGGCAAGCCCTGAGTCGGCCGTGGACAGGGGTAATGTTATAATATAACGTCCTTGGCATGGTTCCCGCCGCGTCCCCCACCCATCCTCACGGCCATGCCCATGGCCATTCTCATGACCACGCGCATTCGCATGGGCATGATCACAGCCACGCCCATGTCCACGATGCGGCCTCGCCGCATCCGGCCCAGGCGGCGCCCTGGTCGATTCTGCGCATGACCGTGGCCGGGCGCCTTTCGGCTGCGCTGGCCGTCTGTGCCGTGCTCTGGGGCGTGGTCTTCCTGGCGATGAGGTGACCATGGCGGCCGTGCACTTCGACAACGTCACGCTCGGTTACGACCGGCATCCGGCCGTGCACCATCTCAACGGCGAGGTCGCCTCTGGCGCGCTGGTCGCCGTGATCGGTCCGAACGGGGCCGGCAAGTCGACGCTGCTGCGCGGCATCGTCGGAATCCTCCGGCCGCTCGACGGCAGTATCCATCTCGGCGGGCTCGACTCCCGCGACATCGCCTATCTGCCGCAGAGCGCGGAGATCGACCGCAGCTTTCCCATCTCGGTGTTCGATTTCGTCGCGACCGGGCTGTGGCGGGCGACCGGCCTGTTCGGCGGCATCGGCAAGGCCGCGCGTGACAAGATCCTGCGCGCGATCGCTTCCGTCGGCCTCAACGGCTTCGAGAACCGCCCCCTTGGCACGCTTTCGGGCGGACAGATGCAGCGCGTGCTGTTTGCACGCGTGCTGCTCCAGGATGCGCGCCTGATCGTGCTCGACGAGCCATTCAACGCCATCGACAGCAAGACCACGACCGACCTGCTCGCGCTGGTCAAGCACTGGCACGGCGAGGGCCGCACCGTGCTCGCCGCATTGCACGACATGGAGATGGTGCGCACCCATTTCAGCGAGACCCTGGTGCTCGCGCGCGGCCCCGTGGCCTGGGGACCGACGGCGGAGGTGCTGACGCCGGAGAACCTGATGGTCGCGATGCGGATGTGCGAAGCCTTCGACGACGGCGCCGCAGCCTGCGCGGCCGACGACGCCCGCTCGCAGGCGGCGTGACGTCAGATGGTCTATGACGCGCTGATCGGTCCGTTCACCGAATTCGAGTTCATGCGGCGGGCGCTCGCCGCCGTCATCGCGCTGTCGCTCGCCGGGGCGCCGATCGGCGTTTTCCTGATGCTGCGGCGGATGAGCCTCGTCGGCGACGCCATGGCGCACGCGATCCTGCCCGGCGCGGCCGTCGGCTTCCTGCTCTCCGGGCTCAATCTGTTCGCGATGACCGCAGGCGGCCTGATCGCGGGCTTTGCGGTGGCGATCCT
Source organism: Bradyrhizobium betae (assembly GCF_008932115.1). Lineage (NCBI taxonomy): Bacteria > Pseudomonadati > Pseudomonadota > Alphaproteobacteria > Hyphomicrobiales > Nitrobacteraceae > Bradyrhizobium > Bradyrhizobium betae. Next base: position 2,312,303 of record NZ_CP044543.1, on the reverse strand, counting down.
CGCCGGGGTGGTCGCGCGCTCGACCGGGTTGAAGGAGGACGCGTCGCTTGCGACCTTCTATCTGGCCTCGCTGGCGCTCGGCGTGACCATCGTGTCGATCAAAGGTACCAATATCGACCTGTTGCACGTGCTGTTCGGCAACATCCTCGCGATGGACGACCAGACCCTACTGGTGGTGGCCTTCAATGCCACCGTGACGCTGCTGGTGCTCGCGGTGATCTACCGTCCGCTCGTGATCGAGAGTGTGGATCCGCTATTCCTGCGGACCGTGAGCCGCGCCGGTGGCCCTGCGCATCTCGCCTTCCTCGCCCTCGTCGTCATCAACCTCGTCAACGGCTTTCAGGCGCTCGGCACGTTGCTGGCGGTCGGGCTGATGATCCTGCCGGCCGGCATCGCGCGATTCTGGTCGCGCGATCTCACTGTGATGATTTGCATCGCGGTGATCGCCGCCGCCGTCTCCGGCTATGCCGGCCTCGTGCTGTCGTTCCAGACCCGTGTGCCCTCCGGCCCTGCGATCATCCTGGTGGCCACCGTGCTCTACATCGTCTCGGTCCTGTTCGGCCGCGTTGGCGGCATCGTCCGTCAGCTGTTTCCCGGCCGGCATCTGGAGGCCTGACAGCAATGCGCTTTCTCGTGCTCCTCGCCTTGCTGCTATCCGCCTCGCCGCTGCGCGCCGCGGAGCGGCTCAACGTCGTCGCCAGCTTCTCCATCCTCGGCGATTTCGTCCGTACCATTGGCGGCGACCGGGTCAACGTGACGACGCTGGTCGGCCCCGACAGCGACGTCCATGTCTACACGCCCGCGCCAAGCGATGCGAAGCGGATCGCGGACGCAAAGCTCGTCATCGTCAATGGGCTTGGTCTCGAGGGCTGGCTGCCGCGGCTCGTGCAATCCTCCGGAGCCAGGGCGCAAGTGGTCACCGCGAGCGCCGGGATCACGCCCCTGAAGCTTGGCTCGGCTGCGGATCCCCACGCCTGGCAGTCCGTTCCCAATGCCAAGGTCTACGTCACCGACATCGCCAATGCGCTGGTCGCGGCCGATCCCGAGGATGCGGAGTTCTTCCGCGCCCAGGCCAAGACCTACCTGGACAAGCTCGAAACGCTCGACCGTGAGGTCCGCGAGGCCGTGGCCAAGATCCCGCCGGAGCGCCGCAAGGTGATCTCTACCCACGACGCCTTCGGCTATTTCGCCGCCGAATACGGCGTCCGGTTCATCGCGCCCCTGGGCGTGTCCACCGAAACCGAGCCCAGCGCGCGGGACATCGCCGCCATCATCGGCCAGATCAAGGCCGCGCGGATCCCGGCGGTATTCCTGGAAAATATCAGTGACGACCGGCTGATCCGGCGGATCGCGGCCGAGACCGGGGCAAAGGTCGGTGGGACCCTGATTTCGGACGGTTTGACGGGTGAAAAGGGGCCTGCACCCACTTACATTGATATGGTCAGGCACAATATAAAGGCCCTGACCAGCGCGCTTGACCACTAGGGCAGGGGCCACCCCGCCTCGCGTCGCGCGAAAGCCCTACGTCCGGAGTTGTTATGTCTGAAGCGTCCCAGAAAATTCCCGTGACCGTCCTGACCGGCTATCTCGGTGCCGGCAAGACCACGCTGCTCAACCGCATCCTGTCGGAAAACCACGGCAAGAAATACGCCGTCATCGTCAACGAATTCGGCGAGATCGGCATCGACAACGACCTCATCATCGGCGCCGATGAGGAAGTGTTCGAGATGAACAACGGCTGCATCTGCTGCACCGTGCGCGGCGACCTCGTGCGCATCATGGACGGCCTGATGAAGCGCAAGGGCAAGTTCGACGCCATCATCGTCGAGACGACCGGCCTTGCCGATCCGGCGCCCGTCGCCCAGACCTTCTTCGTCGACGAGGACGTGCAGAAGAACGCCCGGCTCGATGCGGTCGTCACCGTCGCGGATGCCAAATGGCTGTCCGACCGGCTCAAGGACGCGCCCGAAGCCAAGAATCAGATCGCCTTCGCCGACGTCATCGTGCTCAACAAGACCGATCTCGTCACCAAGGCCGAGCTTGCCGAGGTCGAGGCCCGCATCCGCGCCATCAACCCCTATGCCAAGCTGCATCGCACCGAGCGCTGCTCGGTGGCGCTGGCCGACGTGCTCGACCGCGGCGCGTTCGACCTCGATCGCATTCTGGAGATCGAACCGGATTTCCTGCAGGCCGACGATCACGATCATCACGGCCACGACCATCATCACCACCATGATCACGGCCACGGCCTGAAGCACTATCACGACGAGGACATGCAATCGCTGTCGCTCAAGACCGACAAGCCGCTCGATCCCAACGTGTTCATGCCCTGGCTCCAGAACCTGGTGCAGGTCGAAGGCGGCAAGATCCTGCGCTCGAAGGGCATCCTCTCCTTCCACGACGACGACGACCGCTACGTCTTCCAGGGCGTCCACATGATGCTGGAGGGTGACCACCAGCGGAAGTGGAAGGACGGCGAGCCGCGCCAAAGCCGCCTCGTCTTCATCGGCCGCGAATTGCCCGAAGATCTCATTCGCAAGGGCTTCGAGAGCTGCATCGTCTCGTGATGAAAGAGTTTACGCCGGCCCCGGATTCAGCCTCGATCGTCTCCGTCACCGACCGCGTCAAGCCGGTCACGCTCGGCATGGGCGTGACATCGGTGCATTTCCTTGGACCCCGCGCCGCCTTCGTCGGGGCCGAGGAGAACGTGGCGTTGGTCGACGCCAAGGGAGAGATCACCAAAGTCGCCGTGCACAGCGGCGGCATTCTCTCCACCGCCTCTGACGGCAAGCGCCTGATCATGGGCGGCGACGACGGCAAGGTCGTGTCGCTCGACGCCAAGGGCGAGGTGACATTGCTCGCGACCGACCCGAAGCGGCGCTGGATCGACGCGGTCGCGCTGCATCCCGACGGCGCCTTTGCCTGGTCGGCCGGGAAGACGGCGACCGTGAAGAGCGGCAAGAACGAGGAGAAGTCGCTCGAGGTGCCTTCCACCGTCGGTGGCCTTGCGTTCGCGCCCAAGGGTCTGCGGCTTGCGATCGCGCATTACAACGGCGCGACGCTGTGGTTTCCCAATATGGAAGGATCGGCCGAATTCCTGCCCTGGGCGGGGTCGCATCTCGGCGTCACCTTCAGCCCAGACAACAAATTTCTGGTCACCACGATGCACGAGTCGGCGCTGCACGGCTGGCGCCTCGCCGACAACAGGCACATGCGCATGACCGGCTATCCCGGCCGCGTCCGCTCGATGTCCTGGAGCGCGGGCGGCAAGGGGCTCGCGACCTCGGGCGCCGACACCGTCATCGTCTGGCCGTTCGTTAGCAAGGACGGCCCGATGGGCAAGGAGCCCGCGATGCTCGCGCCGTTGCAGGCGCGCGTGTCGGTGGTCGCCTGCCATCCGAAGAACGATATCTTCGCCGCCGGTTACAGCGACGGCACCGTGCTGATGGTGCGTCTGGAAGACGGCGCGGAGATCCTGGTTCGTCGCAACGGCACCCCGCCGGTCGCAGCGCTCGCCTGGAACGCCAAGGGCACGCTGCTGGCGTTTGCGGATGAAAATGGGGACGGCGGATTGCTGGAGCTGTGAGGCTTGTTCTCCACAGCTTCCCTTCGTTATGTTATTTTTGTTATCGCGTAACATAACCGACAAACAGCCTCTGTAGGGTCGCGGATGTAGAGCGCACGACGTGCAATTTCGAATTGCCGCCGCGCGATAGAATTGCGCCTGGCGTCGGTCCGTTGGAGTCGGTGCGCAATTCGAATCCTCGCATCAATGTGCGCCACCGCAGGGAAATCCCATGCCAGCCATTTCCAATCTTCCGACCATCACCGGCATCACAGCCATCGATCCGACCCAGACCGATGCGGCGACGGTTCACTACACCGTCACCTTCTCCAAGCCCGTCATAGGCGTCGCGGCCGACCAATTCAGCCTCGGGACGACGAGTGGCATCAGTGGCGCAGGCATCACCGATGTGACTCCGGTCGCCGGCAGCAACGGCGCGAGCTACACCGTTACGGTGAATACCGGCTCCGGCTCCGGCACGGTGGCGCTGCAGTTCACCGGAAGCAACGTCCACGATTCCAGCGGTTACTATGTCGGAGCGTTCCAATCCGAAGCGACGCTGAACACCAGCAGCCCGACGTCCATCGCGGTCGGCGATGTCAACGGCGACGGCAAGCTGGATATTGTAATGGGAGCATCTTATTTCTACACCACGAACTACATCACTGTGGCGCTGAATGATGGGACCGGCCACTTTTCTTCCACTTCCAACGCCTCGGCCGCAGGCATCATGCCCTTGCTGTCGCTGGCCGATCTGAATGGCGACGGCAAGCTGGACGTCGCGCAGGTCAATGCTGACGGCACGGTGAAGGTTCGGATCGGCAATGGTAACGGCACGTTCGCGGCCGAGACCAACTATTCCGCCGGCGGCGCCTATCAGGCACCGAAGGTGATCGACGTGACCGGCGACGGCGTGCTCGACGTCGTGATCGGCAGTACGGTCCTGCCCGGCAGCGGAAACGGTGCATTTGGGACTGCGATCACCACGAATCTCGGCGTGGGCTCCATCGCCTATGGCGACTTCAATGGAGACGGCAAGCTCGACCTCGTGACCAGGAACACGTCGACTTCGGCAGTAGCGCTGAGCTTCGGCAACGGTAACGGCACGTTCCAGGCTCCGTCCGCCCAGGTCGCGACGGCGACCACCGTGTTGACTGGCGATTTCAACGGTGACGGCAAGCTCGACATGGCAACCGTGACCGGCAGCGCGATCTCGATCCTCCTCGGCAACGGCGATGGCTCGTTCAACGCGTCCGGGACTCTGCAGGCCGCAGCTGCGCTCGGTACCGGCGCGGTCGCCGACGTCAATGGGGATGGCAAAGCCGACCTCGTGGTCGTCACGTCCAATAACACGCTCTCGACCTTCTACGGTCACGGCGACGGCACGTTTGGGCAAGTGAGGGTCTCGCCGCTCGACAAGACCGCCGGGCAGATCGGGGTCGGCGATCTCAACGGCGACGGCAAGGCCGATATTCTGGTCGGATATCAGTTCGGCAGCAATCCTTTCAGTCAGACTTCGGGCACCGATATCCTGCTCTCCGGCCCATCCAATGAGAACGGAGCGGCCTACACGATCGTACGGTCGTCTCCGGCGCTGGCCATCACCGATGCGGACGTGACACTTGGCACCGATGGTAACAATTACATCAACGCAGCGCATCTCAGCGGTGGCGCGACGACGCTGGCCGGCACCGGCAATGCCGGCGACGCCATCACTGTGACCGATGCCGTGACTCACGCCGTCGTCGGCACGACCACGGTCGGCCAGGACGGCAAGTGGAGCCTCGGCGTGTCCGGCCTGCAGGACGGCACCACCTACAGCTATGTCACTTCCGCGACCGACTCCCAGGGCAATAGCAGCGTCGGTCCGGCGTTTACCTTCACGGTTGATGCGACGGCTTCGCTTGGGGTCACCAACATCGATTTGTCCGCCGACGCGGTATCCGGCTCGAAGGTCACCTTTCAGGGGACGACCGACACGCCGGCGCAGGTGACGGTCTCGATCGGCGGAACCGACGTGCTCGTCGACAGTTCGAGCGGATCGTGGCAGTTCGACAGTGGAGTCGTGCCGAATGGACTGACGACTTTCACGGCCAAGTTCTCGGATGCCGCGGGCAATATCGGGACTTCACCAACCTATACGCTCGTCCGGGGTTATTATACGCTTGCCGCGGGCACGCAGTTCGCCAACGCGGTCGTGCTCAACAGCTTCTTCACCGTGAGCTTCAACGCTTCGGAGAACGGTGCGATCGTGCTGTCCGGCGCCCAGGAAATCGTCCTGGGGACGTCGACCGGTGCGACAATTCGCAATGGCGGTAGTCAGTTGGTCCAGGATGGCAAGGCGTACGGCGCCCTGGTGCAGGCTGGTGGCACCCAGACCGTGAGGTTCCAGGGGAGCGCCACGGATACCGTGCTCTACGGAACGCAATCAGTCGGCGGGGAAGCAACGCGCACCATCGTCAAGGCGGGTGGCGCGCAAACGGTTCTTGCCGGTTCTCACGCGTACAGCACCGTGATTGAAGCTTCCGGCTCTCAAATCACCGCAGGCAGCGACCACGATTCGATCGTCTACGGGACGCAGTATGTCACGGGCCACACCTGGAACGCCACCATCGGCGCAGGCGGCGTTCAGTACGACTACGGCACATCGACCGGCGCAATCGTCCAGAGCGGCGGTGTCCATCACGTCTACCAAGGCGGTGCGGATGCCACGACGGTCGCCGCAGGCGGATACCAAGACGTTTACCACGCCTCCGTCACTTTTACCGTGCTCAACGGTGAACAGCAGGTTCTTGACGGCGGCTTCGCCGGTAGCACCGTCGTCAATGCCGGCGGCCGGCAATATGTCGGCTCGGGCGGGTCGACTTACGGCTCCACGATTGCGGTCGGTGGCTTCCAGTATGTCGACGTTGGAGCCATCGACAACAACGCCGTGATCAACGGCGGCTGGCAGTACGTCGCAGGCTCGACGAGCAGCGCGAGCGTCGGCGGCCGTGGCGAATTGGACGTCGCCGCCGGCGCCACGGCCACCAACTCGCATCTGGATGGCGGCACCGAGCATGTCTATGCCGGTGGCACAGCCCAAAACGTCGACTTCAGCGGGTCGGCCGGCTCCACGCTGGTGCTCGACGCGCCGGCAGGCCTCGCCGGCACGATCGCCAATTTCGGCGGCGACGACTACATCGACTTCCGCAACACCGTGATCTCCAGCGTCGACATCGACAGCTCGAACAATCTGACGGTCACGACCGACGGCGGCCAGAGCTATTCCTGGGCGCTGCTCGGGCAGTATGCGGCCTCGTCCTTCGTGCTGGCATCCGACGGCAATGGCGGCACGGCGCTGAGCTACGTGCCGCAGCAGCAGACGCTGCTCGCGGCCGCTCACTGAGGCAGGCAAGTCAAGACGGGCGGGCATCGGCCTTCACAGCCGGTGCCCGTTTCGCGTTGTGGGCACGCTGCTCGCGCACGCGCAGCCCTGGCTTCCCGTTTATGTTAGTTTTCGTTAATTGGTAACATAACCGACAAGCTGCCCCTGTAGGGTTGCGGATGCAAGGAGAGCGGCCGGCAATCTCGGATTGTCGTCAAGCTCCGACTGATTTGCGCCTGGTGCTGGTTCTCCGCCGCGCCGACGCAAATGCAATCGCATCGACGCGCCCCACAGGACACAGCAAATGCCCAACATTCCCAGCCTGCCGACCATCACCAGCATCTCGGCGACCGATCCGACCGTGACCGACGCGGGCATCGTGCATTACACCGTCACGTTCTCCGAGCCAGTGACCGGGATTGCCGCGGACAAATTCAGCCTGGTGACTTCAGGCTCGCTCGCGGGCGCCAGCATTGCCGGCGTGACTCCCGTCGCGGGCAGCAATGGCTCGAGCTACGTCGTTGCCGTGAACTCCGGAACGGGCGATGGCACCCTCACGCTGCAAATGACCAGCGCTTTTGTGCGCGATGCCGACGGTTATCAGGTCGGGCCATTTCAGTCCGAGACCGATTACACGACCAGCGCGTACGGGCGTATTGCGCTGGGCGACGTCAATGCCGATGGCAAACCGGATCTGGTGTCGGTTGGGTCCGCTTCGGCCGGCCACGGCTATATCTCGATCTCGCTCAACGCCAATGGCGCTTTCGCTGCGCCTGTGACGATCGACGCCGACAGCGCGATCTCGTCGGTGGCGCTGAGTGACGTCAACGGTGACGGCAAACTGGATTTGCTGTACGGCCGCTACAACGACGGGACATTGGGTGCCAGGCTCGGCCATGGCGACGGCACCTTCGCGGCGGAGACAAAATACGCGGTAGGGTCATTTCCCAGGCAGATCATTGTCGGCGACGTCAATAATGACGGTCTGGCCGATGCCATCGTCGCCAACATGAATTCCGGCACGGTGTCGGGGCTGGTCGGCAATGGCGACGGCACGTTCAGGACCCAGACCGTCTATGCCACGGGCAGCGCTCCGTCCCTGACGAGCAATTACAATTACATGACAACCGGCGATTTCAACGGCGACGGGAAGCTTGATCTCGCGGTGTTGAACAGCGATAGCACCTCCATCCTGCTCGGCAACGGCGATGGGACATTCCAGCCGCGGACGAGCTATGGAAGTGGGGCGCAAAACTCGATCGTATCAGGCGATTTCAACGGCGACGGCAAGATCGATTTGGCGACCTTGGGCTACGGCACGATCAGCGTCATGATCGGTGGAGGAGACGGTACCTTCGCGACGCGGCCGCTCCAATTCGTTCCCGAACAGGCGGACGCACTTGCGGCCGCTGACCTGAATCAGGACGGCAAGCTCGACCTCGTGGTCAACAGCGCAAGCGGTGTCTCGATTCTGTATGGCCTGGGAGACGGGGCATTCAGGCCACCGGTGACGTTGCCGGGTGGCGGCTCCTCGACAGGGATGTCGGTCGCGGATCTGAATGGTGACGGCAAGCCCGATATCGTGATCCCCGCTGCCTTCGTGAACCGGACGACGGTGCTGACGAGCGACCCGTCCAACTCCGCGGCCCCAGCCTACACCATTCATCGACCCGTGCCTGCGCTGGCGATCACTGACGCTGCCGTCACACAGGGGACCGACGGCAACAACTACATCAACGCGGCGCATTTCAACAACGGCACGACGACCCTGTCCGGCGTCGCGACGGCGGGAGACGTCATCACGCTGACCAACCCGGCGGACAACACCGTCGTCGGCACCACGACCGCCGACGCCAGCGGTGCCTGGGCCATCAACGTCTCCGGTCTCCAGGATGGGCACAGCTACGGTTATGTGGCGTCGGTCACGGATGGCAACGGCAACACCAAGGCCGGACCGGTGTTCAGCTTCATCGTCGATACGACAGCGCCGGTTCTTTCCATCGTCGATTTTGAGCCCGTCGACGGCAGCGGCAAGTTCAACATGATGGGAACGATCGGGCCAGCCGATGCCGGCGTCTCCATCACCATCAATCAGCAAGGCACGGTGGCGCTCGGCGGTACCGTTGCCGGTAGCGATGGCAAATGGATCCTGAGCAACCAGACCCTGCCAAGCGACTCGTACGGCATAGCTAATCTGTCCGCCCAGGCGACCGATGCGGCCGGCAACACCACCATCAGCACGCAGGTCAATCTGAGGATCGTCAATTCCGGATACGTCTACAGCAGTACCAGCAGCGCCAACAGGTACATTGCCATCGGGGCCTATGGCCTCGACGTGCTTGCCGGCGGTGTGCTCACAAACGCCCGTGTCGCGCCCGGGGCTTTCGTGCAGGTCGAGGTCAATGGAACGGCAACCGGCACCAAGGTCTGGAGCGGTGGATCGGAAAGGATCTACGGCAAATCGACGGGATCCGTGATCCTGAACGGCGCCATTCAGCATGTTTACGGGACCGCGATCGGCACGACTGTCGAAGCAGGCGGTTTCCGTGACATCTCCAAGGGAACCGCGACGGATACAATTCTCTACGGCAACGAGCAGGTGCTGTCGGGCGGCACGGCCGCTCACACCATGATCAAGGCTGGCGGTGCCCAACTGGTCACCAGTGGCGGCCATGCCACCAATACGGTGGTCGAGGCCCTGGGCGTCTCGCAGGTCGCGGCGGGTGCCGACGAGCACGGCGCGACCATCTACGGCACCCAATATCTCAGCGGCATCGGCTATGGCGCGACCATCGGCGCCCACGGCATCCAGTATGACTATGGCAAGTCGTATGGTGCTCTCGTCCAGAGCGCCGGTGTGCAGCACGTCTATCAGGGCGGCAGCGCCGATGGCACCACCGTCGCGGCCGATGGCTACCAGGATGTGTATCAGGCCTCCGTCACCAACACCGTGCTGAACGGCCAGCAGCAAGTGCTCGCCGGTGGCTCCGCCGACGCCACCACCATCAACGCCGGTGCCTGGCAATTTGTCGGCGCGGGCGGTGCGACCACCCATACGACCATCGGCAACGGTGGCGTTCAGTATGATCAGGGTACTTCGAGCGGCGCGCTCGTCCAGAGCGGCGGCAGCCAGCACGTCTATCAGGGTGGCAGTGCCGACGGCACCAATGTTGCTGCGGGCGGCTATCAGGACGTCTACCATGGCACCGCGACCAACACCGTGCTGACCGGCCAGCAGCAGGTCCTCGAAGGCGGTGAGGCGGACGCGACCATCGTCAATGCCGGCGGCCGCCAGTATGTCGGTTCCGGCGGCGCAACCTCCGGCACCACGATCGCGGCCGGCGGCTTCCAGTATGTCGACACTGGCGCCACCGACAGCGGTGCGACCCTCAATGGTGGCTGGCAGTATGTCGCGGGCTCGGCGAGCGGGGCGACCGTCAGCGGTCGAGGTCAGCAGGACATCGCCGCCGGCGCCACGGCCACGAACTCGCGTCTGGATGGCGGCACCGAGCACGTCTATGCCGGCGGCCGCGCCCAGAACGTCGATTTCGACGGCTCGGCCGGCTCGACGCTGGTGCTGGACGCACCGGCGGGCCTCTCCGGCACGATCGCCAATTTCGGCGCCGATGACTACATCGACTTCCGCAACACCGCGATCAGCAGTGTCGGGGTCGACAGCACGAACAATTTGACGGTCATGACCAGCGAAGGTCTTATCTATTCTTGGGGCCTGCTTGGGCAGTACGCGGCTTCGTCCTTCGTGCTGGCATCCGACGGCAACGGCGGCACGTCGCTGAGCTACGTGCCGCAGCAGCAGACGCTGCTCGCGGCCGCTCACTAGGCCGGGCAAATCGAGACGGGCGGGGCATCGGCCTTTACAGCCGGTGCCCATACAAATTGACCTCGACGGAACTCTCGCATAGATCGTTTGCCAACCCGTGCGAGGGACCATGCGGTTTCTGACGACCTTCCAGATTGCTGATTTCGCCGACACGCTGGTCAGCCTGTTCACGGCCTTCGTGCTGGGGACGCTGATCGGCGCCGAGCGGCAGTATCGCCAGCGCACCGCGGGCCTGCGCACCAATGTGCTGGTCGCGGTCGGCGCGGCCGCGTTCGTCGATCTCGCCATGCATCTGACCGGCTCCGACGGTGCGGTCCGGGTGATCTCCTACGTCGTCTCAGGTATCGGCTTCCTCGGTGCCGGCGTCATCATGAAGCAGGGCATGGATGTGCGCGGGCTCAACACCGCGGCGACGCTGTGGGCCTCGGCCGCGGTCGGCTCCTGCGCCGGAGCCGACATGGTGGCGCAGGCCGCCGCCCTCACCGTGTTCGTCATCGCCGGCAACACCATGCTGCGGCCGCTGGTCAACGCCATCAACCGCATTCCGCTGAACGAGAAGGCCTCTGAGGCGACCTATTACTTCAAGCTCGCTGTCGCGACCGACGCGTTGCCTGACATGCGCGACCGTCTCATCGACAAGCTGGAAGCCGCGAAATATCCGGTGGCCGATATCGAGGTGGTCGAGATCGGCGAGGACGTTCTGGAGATCGTCGCCAAGCTGGTCGCGACTGCAGTCGATCCGAACGAGCTGAATGCGGTGGCGACCGATCTCCAGCACCTGCCGGGCGTGCGCCACGCCACCTGGGAAGTCAGCACCTCGGACTGAGCGCGGCGTTTTGGCGCGCGAAGCAGCAGTTCCCGCTTCAGCGGCTACGGAACCGCGGCCCGGCGACTTCGTTGATCTCGCGGACAAAGGCGGTGATCGATATGACCGGCAATGACAAGCGCAGACTGAAACTCGACGTCATGATTGCCTGCTCGCTGTTTGCGGCTGGCGTCGTGATATCAGGGGTATCGATCGCGCAAATCCGCGCTGAAGGTCGCATGGAACTGGCGCAGGCAACTCAGCCGCTCCAGGGCACCCCTTCCGACGATCAGAGCAAAACGCCCGCGGAAGCCAAGCCCGGCGGCGACCGGCCGACCACGCCGGCTCCGGAGCCCGCACGGCCCGATCCTCAGACGCAGGGCGCTGCGAAGCCGGCGTTGCCGGCGGCCCCAGCCGAGAAGATCGCGCCGCCGATCAGCGGTAAGCAGTAAGCTGCGCCCACATCCTCGGTATCATCACCCGCGAAAGCGGGTGATCCAGTATTCCGAGAGAGTTGTGATTGATCGAGAGGCCGCGGCGTACTGGATGCCCCGCCTTCGCGGGGCATGACAGCGATGCGAGAGGCGTCGTGTCCTTCACCGCACCAGAATATTCCGGAACTGCCAGGGATCGCTCGTATCGATGTCTTCCGGAAACAGTCCCGGACGATCCGTCAGCGGCGTCCAGTCGGTGTAGAAACCCTTGACCGGGCCGAGATAGGGCAGCTGGATTTCCAGCAGACGGTCGAAATCCAGCTCGTCGGCTTCGACGATGCCTTCCTTCGGGTTTTCCAGCGCCCACACCATGCCGCCGAGCACGGCGGAGGTCACCTGCAGGCCGGTGGCGTTCTGATAGGGCGCGAGCTTGCGGGTCTCTTCGATCGAGAGCTGCGAGCCGTACCAGTAGGCGTTGTTGTCGTGGCCGAACAGCAGCACGCCGAGTTCGTCGATGCCGTCGACGATCTCGTTCTCGTCGAGGATGTGGTGTTTTTCCTGCATCTTCGCGGCGCGGCCGAACATCTCGTGCAGCGACAGCACGGCATCGTCGGCCGGATGATAGGCATAATGGCAGGTCGGCCGGTAGACCGCCGTGCCGGATGCGTCGCGTACGGTGAAGTAATCGGCGATCGAGATCGACTCGTTGTGGGTGACGAGGAAGCCATACTGCGCGCCGCGGGTTGGGCACCAGGTGCGCACGCGCGTGTTGGCGCCGGGCTGCATCAGATAGATGGCCGCGCCGCAGCCGGCCTCGTGGGTCCGCGCGTTCTCCGGCATCCATTTTTCATGGGTGCCCCAGCCGAGCTCCGACGGCTGCACGCCTTCCGACAGGAAACCTTCCACCGACCATGTGTTGACGAACACGTCAGGCTCCTTCGGCTTCTTCGAGCGCTGGGTGTCGCGTTCGGCGATGTGGATGCCCTTGATACCCGCCTGCCGCATCAGATCCGCCCATTCGGCCTTGGTCTTGGGCTTGGGGGCATTGAGCTTCAGGTCGGCGGCGACGTTGAGCAGCGCCTGCTTGACGAAGAAGGAGACCATGCCGGGATTGGCGCCGCAGCAGGAGACGGCCGTCGTCGAGCCCGCGGGACGCGCCTTCTTGGCGGCCAGCGTCGCTTCGCGAAGAGCATAGTTGGAGCGTGCTTCCGGCCCCTTCGACGTATCGAAATAGAAGCCGAGCCAGGGCTCATTGACGGTGTCGATATAGAGAGCGCCGAGTTCGTTGCAGAGCTCCATGATGTCGGTGGAGCCGGTGTCGACCGAGAGATTGACGCAAAATCCCTGGCCGCCGCCTTCGGTGAGCAGCGGGGTCAGCAATTCGCGGTAATTGTCCCTGGTCACGGCCTTTTGGATGAAGCGGACATTGTGCTTCTCGCAATGCGCCTTGCGGCCCTCGTCCTTGGGATCGATCACGGTGACGCGCGACTTGTCGTAGTCGAGATGCCGCTCGATCAGGGGCAGCGTGCCTTTGCCGATGGAGCCGAAGCCGACCATGACGATGGGACCAGTGATCTTCGCGTAGATCTGCGAGGGGTGGCTCATGGGATGGTTTCTCCGGAACGTGCTCGCGTACAAAGGGGTGGGTGGATCAGGCGCTGCGGCGCTTGTCAGATGCTGCGGCGCTTGGCGGTGGCTTCGATTTCGACCTTCATCTCGGGCTTGTACAGCGCCGAGACGACGAGAAGCGTTGCGGCCGGGCGAATCTCGCCGAGCACTTCGCCGCAGACTGCGAAATGGGCGTCTGCATCCTTGGCGTCGGTGAGATAGTAGGTCACGCGGACGATGTCGGCCATCTCGAATCCGCCCTCCTTCAGGGCCGCTTCGATGGTCTTGAAGCTGTTGCGTGACTGGCTGGTGACATCGGCCGGCATGCTCATGGTGGTGTAGTCATAGCCGGTGGTTCCCGCGACGAAGGCAAAGTCGCCGTCGATCACGGCGCGGCTGTAGCCGGCGGTCTTCTCGAACGGGGAGCCGGTGGAAATCAGGCGGCGGGACATGGTCGTGGGCCTCGACTGAAGGGGAATTTCATGGGGTTTACGGGCAATTTGCGGGCCCGCGCAACCCCAAAGGAAAACAGCTTAGCGCGGGGCACGGCCGACCGTTGCCGCTCAATGCGGCTTCGGTCGTCGCCGTCATGGCAATCCCTTAGGCCGCTTGCGCTTCGAGGGCGCGAACTACCCTCCGTTTAGGCAGGGCCGCACCGGTCGGGACGATCATCCCCCCGGCGCCATCGAGCGCACCGGGCTGGAATTCGATCGCCAGCAACCGGTCCTGCTCGAACGGGCCGGGCAGCATCAATGCGCCGGTCTTCTCGGGCGAGAAGCCGAATCGGGCGTAATAGGGGGCGTCGCCGAGCAGGATCACGGCTTCATGCCCACGCGCCCGGGCGGCGGCCAGTGCTTTTTGCATCAGCGCGGCGCCGATCCCGAGCTCGCGGCAGGCAGGGTCCACCGCCAGCGGTCCGAGGACCAGAGCGGGCCTGCCTCCGGCGCTGACGTGCCACAGCCGCACGGTTCCCACGAGTGTTCCCTCGCGCACGGACGACAGCGCAAGGCCGGCGGCTGGTGAACGTCCGTCGCGCAGGCGCTGGCAGGTGCGGTCATGGCGGTTCTCGCCAAAGCAGGCATCCAGCAGCGCTTCACGGGCGGCGACGTCGGCAGCACGCTCGCTGCGGATCGCGAACGGAGCGGCTTTCGAAGTGAGGGCGACTTGTGGCTTCCGAAAAGCAGTCATGGCGCGTCATTCCCCGCTTGGACGGGCGTGCCAAAAGCACGCCGGTCCAAGGCGTCGTCAGAAATCGAAATGTCAGGGAAGGAGCCGGCAAGCCGGCTCCCGGGTTCGTCAGGCCTCGGAAAAAGAGAGGCTGCTTAGATGTGGTAGGTCTTCAGCGGCGGGATGCCGTTGAACGCCACCGCCGAGTAGGTCGACGTATAGGCCCCGGTGCCTTCGATCAGCAGCTTGTCGCCGATCTCGAGCGTGACGGGGAGCGGATACGGGCTCTTCTCGTACAGCACGTCGGCGCTGTCGCAGGTCGGACCCGCGAGCACGCACGGCGTCATGTCCGCGCCGTCATGCGGGGTGCGGATGGCGTAGCGGATCGACTCGTCCATGGTCTCGGCGAGACCGCCGAACTTGCCGATGTCCAGATAGACCCAGCGCACCTCGTCCTCGTCGCTCTTCTTCGAGATGAGCACGACCTCGGATTCGATGATGCCGGCGTTGCCCACCATGCCGCGGCCCGGCTCGATGATGGTCTCCGGAATCTGGTTGCCGAAGTGCTTGCGCAGCGCACGGAAGATCGACCGGCCGTAGGTCACCACCGGCGGCACGTCCTTCAGGTACTTGGTCGGGAAGCCGCCGCCCATGTTGACCATGGTCAGGTTGATGCCGCGCTCGGCGCAGTCGCGGAACACCTGCGAGGCCATCGCCAGCGCACGATCCCACGCCTTCACCTTGCGCTGCTGCGAGCCGACATGGAACGAGATGCCGCACGGCTCCAGGCCCAGGCGCTTGGCAGCGTCGAGCACATCGACGGCCATCTCCGGGTCGCAGCCGAACTTGCGCGACAGCGGCCACTCGGCGCCGGCGCAGTCATAGAGGATGCGGCAGAACACCTTCGCGCCGGGAGCGGCACGGGCGATCTTCTCGACCTCGGCGGTGCAGTCGACCGCGAACAGGCGAATGCCGAGCGCGAAGGCACGCGCGATGTCGCGCTCCTTCTTGATCGTGTTGCCGAAGGAGATGCGGTCGGGCGTCGCCCCCGCGGCCAGCGCCATCTCGATCTCGGCGACCGTCGCGGTGTCGAAACAGGAGCCCATGGACGCGAGCAGGGCCAGCACTTCCGGCGCCGGGTTAGCCTTGACGGCATAGAACACGCGGCTGTCCGGCAGCGCCTTGGCAAAGGTCTGGTAATTGTCGCGCACGACTTCGAGGTCGACCACGAGGCAAGGCTCGGTGTCCCGGCCCTCGCTGCGGCGGTTGCGCAGGAATTCCTGAATACGTTCGGTCATAGCACTCTCCCAAACGGCCCAGCGACGGGGATCCGTTCAAAAAATGTCGTCGGATCAGCGCCCCGGCCAGATCGCGCGATGGAGGCGCGACGAGCCAAAGACTCAAATCAGACTGTGCTGCCGTGGATTGGTTGGGAATTTCCCGCCCGCACACCTGGCAATGAAGGACAAGCCTTTTCAGTAGCCCGCGCCGGCGTTGGACTGCCGGTAGAGACCAAAAAAGCCCGATCCGTCGTTGCTTTAAGTCGCGTCCCCCGTTGAGAGCGGGGTGCGCCGGTTCGCCTCCGGCTGCCAGTCACGGTTGCAAAAAGTGAAGTCACCTTCGACAAGGCATCTCTTTGAGAGAGATGCTGGACGCTCCGGGTTTGCTTTCAGTCTTCAGACTTTTGGGTCTTTCGACTTCCGCACTTCCGAAGAGCCCCTCGGCTTCTTCACCCCTTGGCGGCTGTCCGGCCTCTTGTCCGGATACCTACCGACTGACACACGACCACAGGCACGTGCGAAATTGGGCAAGAGCGCACATAAGGGTTTTGACCCGGCTTCGCAAGAATTTTTTTAGGCTGTGGGCAGAATTGCCTAACATCTGCTTGCGCAGTGTTGCGCGAGGGACGCGGAAGATGAACGCGCGTTAAGTTTTCTGTGTCGCGCGCGTGTCTGACGTACGCGCGGAAGCGTCAGCCGCGCTTCGTGAAGGGCTCGACGCGCTGAGCTGCGCGGACGAAGGCCGTCATCACGAGCACGCCGAGTGCGAACAGCACGGCCTGCAGGATGTGTGCACCCTGGTCGCCAAGTCCGAACAGGATCGAGAGCGCCCAGCCGCCGGCAAACGCCGCGCCGAACACTTCGGCGCCGATCAGGATTGCGGCGCTGATGACAGTGATGACGCTCGGCCAGACGATCTGACGGGAGGACGAGGAAGGCGCGTTCATGGGCTCGGGGATCTCTGGGCTTCGATGGCCGCAATCTCCCTGAAAAGGCGGGCGGGAGCAAGGCCAAATGGCCCAAAAAAGCCCCATCGCGTGCTATAGCTGGCCGCAACAAATCAGCTCAAAAACCGGGACTTGCAATGTCAGAACCCCGCCAAACTACGGACTCCGAGACTAACCCGCTGCTGAAGGCCTGGGTGACGCCGTTCGCGACCCCGCCCTTCGACGAGATCGAGCCGGAGCATTTCCTCCCGGCCTTCGAGCAGGCCTTCGCCGATCACTCCGCCGAGATCGCGGCGATCACCAACGATCCCGCCGCGGCCGACTTCGCTAACACCATCACGGCGCTGGAGCGCTCGGGCAAGCTGCTCAACAAGGTCGCGGCCGTCTTCTACGACCTCGTCTCGGCGCATTCCAATCCGGCCATCCTGGAGATCGACAAGGAGGTTTCCTTGCGGATGGCGCGGCACTGGAATCCGATCATGATGAACGCCGTGCTGTTTGGTCGCATCGCGCAGCTGCACGAGAACCGCGCCAATCTGGGTCTGGCTCCCGAGCAGCTTCGCCTGCTGGAGCGCACCTACACCCGCTTCCATCGCTCCGGCGCCGGTCTCTCGGAGGAGGCCAAGAAGCGGATGGCCGAGATCAACGAGAAACTGGCCCAGCTCGGCACCGGCTTCAGCCATCATCTGCTCGGCGACGAGCAGGACTGGTTCATGGAGCTCGGCGAGGGCGACCGTCAGGGCCTGCCGGAGAGTTTCGTCGCCGCCGCCAAGGCTGCGGCGGAAGAGCGCGGCATGGCCGGCAAGGCCATCGTGACGCTGTCGCGCTCCTCGACCGAGCCGTTCCTGAAGAGCTCGGCGCGGCGTGACCTGCGCGAGAAGGTCTACAAGGCTTTCACGGCGCGCGGCGACAACGGCAATGCCAACGACAACAACGCCACCATCGTCGAGATCCTGAAGCTGCGCGAGGAGAGCGCCAAGCTCCTGGGCTACCCGACCTTCGCGGCCTACCGGCTCGAGGATTCCATGGCCAAGACGCCGGATGCGGTGCGCGACCTGCTCGAGCGGGTCTGGAAGCCGGCACGTGCCCGGGCGCTCGCCGACCGTGACGAGATGCAGGCGCTGATCACGGCCGAGGGCGGCAATTTCAAGCTCGCGCCCTGGGACTGGCGCTTCTATGCCGAGAAGCTGCGCCTGCAGCGCGCCAATTTCGATGACGCCGCGATCAAGCCCTATCTGACCCTCGACAACATGGTTGCGGCGGCCTTCGATTGTGCCACGCGCCTGTTCGGCATCACCTTCGCCGAGCGCAAGGACGTCCCGGTCTGGCACCCGGACGTCCGGGTCTGGGAAGTGAAGGGACCTGATGGCAAGCACAAGGCGCTGTTCTATGGCGACTACTATGCCCGGCCGTCGAAGCGCTCCGGCGCCTGGATGACTTCGCTGCGCGACCAGCAAAAGCTCGACGGCGAGATCGCGCCGCTGATCATCAATGTCTGCAACTTCGCCAAGGGCGCCGGCGGCGAACCCTCGCTGCTCTCGCCGGACGATGCCCGCACCCTGTTCCATGAATTCGGCCACGGCCTGCACGGCATGCTCTCCAATGTGACCTATCCGTCGCTGTCGGGAACCTCGGTGTTCACCGATTTTGTCGAATTGCCCTCGCAGCTCTACGAGCACTGGCAGGAGCGGCCCGAGGTGCTGCAGAAGTTCGCACGTCACTACCAGACCGGCGAGCCGCTGCCGGACGATCTGCTCCAGCGCTTCCTCGCGGCGCGGAAATTCAACCAGGGCTTTGCCACCGTCGAGTTCGTCTCCTCGGCGCTGGTCGATCTCGAATTCCACACCCAGCCGGCCTCGGCCGCGCAGGATGTGCGGGCGTTCGAGAAGAAGGAGCTGGAGAAGATCGGCATGCCCGAGGAGATCTCGCTGCGCCACCGGCCCACGCAGTTCGGTCACATCTTCTCCGGCGACCATTATGCCGCCGGCTATTACAGCTACATGTGGTCGGAGGTGATGGACGCCGACGCTTTCGGCGCGTTCGAGGAGGCCGGCAACATCTTCGATCCCGCCGTCGCCAAGCGCCTGCACGACGACATCTACTCCTCGGGCGGATCGGTCGATCCGGAGGCCGCCTATGAGGCCTTCCGCGGCCGGCCGCCGGAGCCCGACGCGCTGCTGCGCCGCCGCGGCCTGCTCGACGCCCCCAAGGCGGCCTGATGGGCATGCGCGCCCTGTTTGGACTGCTGCTCGCCGCCGGCCTCACGCTCGCGGCAAGTGTGGCGCACGCGCATCCGCATGTCTGGATCACCGCGACGAGCGAGCTCGTCTATGCGCCCGACGGCAGCATCACCGGCGTCCGCCACGCCTGGACGTTTGACGACATGTTCTCGGCCTATGCGGTGCAGGGGCTCGAGAGCAAGACCAAGGGCGCCTACACCCGCGAGGAACTGGGGCCGTTGGCGCAGACCAATGTCGAGTCGCTGAAGGAATATGCCTACTTCACCTTCGCGCGAGCCGACGGCAAAAAGGAGCGATTCCAGGAGCCGGTCGACTACTTCCTCGACTACAAGGATACGGTGCTGACCCTGCACTTCACGCTGCCGCTGAAGAACCCGGTCAGGCCCAAGCAACTGGTGCTCGAAGTGTTCGACCGCTCCTACTTCATCGACTTCCAGATGGCCAAGGACAATCCGGTCAAGCTGGTCGGTGCGCCCGCCGGTTGCCAGATGAAGCTCGATCGGCCCAGCGACGGCACCGCGACCGCCCAGAAGCTCAACGAGCAGACCTTCATGAACGGCGAGAACTCGAATTTCGGCATGATGTTCGCCAACAAGATCACGGTGGATTGCCCTTGAGGCCGCACCTCTCCCCGCTCGCGCGCGGGCTGCTCACCTGCGCTGCGATTGTCGTCGTGGCGGCCGCGGCCGATGCCGCGCTCCATGATCTCCTCGCGCAAAACCCCTTTGGCGCGCCGCGTCCCGCGCAGGCCGCCGAGCCCGAGGCCGGCGGCTTCATCGGCTGGCTGCTCGCAAAACAGTCTGAATTCTATCGCCAGATGTCCGCGACCATCCGCGCCGCCAAGACCGACGGCTCGGCGGTGTGGACGCTGCTGTTCATCTCGTTCGCCTATGGCATCTTCCACGCCGCAGGACCCGGCCACGGCAAGGCGGTGATCGCCTCCTATCTCGTCGCCAACCGCGAGACCGCGCGGCGCGGCATCGCGCTGTCGTTTGCCTCGGCGCTGATGCAGTCGCTGGTCGCGATTCTCATCGTCGGCATCTCGGCCTGGGTGCTGAACGCGACCGCAAAGACGATGTGCAAGGCGGAAGGCGCCATCGAGATCGCGAGTTATGGCCTGATCGCGCTGTTCGGCCTGCGCCTGGTCTGGGTCAAGGGCCGCACCTTCATCCGTGCGCTCCAGGCGGCCCAGCCGGTGCCGGCAATCGCGGGCGTGCCGCACGACCATCATGATCACGGTCATCACCATCATCATGAGGCCCACGATCACCATGACCATGCTCACCACGATCACGGTCACGCTCAGGCCGATCACCACCACGGGCATGATCACGTCCATGACGAGCATTGCGGCCATTCCCACGGCCCCACACCGAGCGAGCTGGCCGGCCCTGGCGGCTGGCGGCGTGGCTTCGCCGCGATCCTGACCGTCGGCATCCGTCCCTGCTCGGGTGCGATCCTGGTGCTGGTGTTCGCGCTCGCCCAGGGCCTGTTCTGGGCCGGCATCGCCGCGACCTTCCTGATGGGGCTCGGCACCGCGATCACGGTTGCCGCGATCGCCGTCGTCGCCGTCTCCGCCAAGGACGTCGCCGCCCGCCTGAGTGCAGGCCGCGACGGCGGCGGCGCGCTGTTCATGCGGGGTATCGAATTCGGCGCGGCCGCTCTCGTGCTGCTGTTCGGTGCGGGCCTGCTGTTCGGCTACATCGCGGCCGAGCGGACCACGTGTTTTTGAGGTGTTTCTTCCCCTCTCCCCTTGTGGGAGAGGGTGGCTCGTCGCGTAGCGGCGAGACGGGTGAGGGGCATGTCGCCACGAACGCTGAGCCGAGTTTGAAGAGCATACCCCTCATCCGGCGCTTCGCGCCACCTTCTCCCACAAGGGGAGAAGGAAGAGGCCTCACACCGGCAGGAACCGCTTCAGCATCGGCATGAAGAAGATCCCGAGATTGATCGCAAAGCCGATGCTCCAGAGGATCGAGCGCAGCGTCGGGCGGTTGCCGAGATATGTCAGCACGTAGGCGATCCGCACGATCAGGAACAGCGCCGCCAGTTCGTCGATCAGGCGCTGCGGCGAATCCCGGTATTCGGCGAGCAGGACGGCGAAGGCGAAGAACGGAAAGGTCTCGATGCCGTTCTGGTGCGCGCCGAGCGCGCGCTGCGCGAGGGCGTCTTCATAGAAGGCAGGGTCACGCGGCCGGGAATTGTCGAATCCGCGAAACCTGATCCATTTGATCGAGGCGATCGTTACCAGATAGAGCAGCAGCGCCCCGAATACGCACCATTCCGCCAGCGTCATGGTTCCTCCCCCTCGATCCCGACCCTAGCGAAACCGGCCCAATCTTGACAAGTTCGGTGCAACGCGCGACGCAACGGACCATGACGACCGTAGCCCCCATCGAGACCGCGAAGCCGCTCCTTCTGTCCAGCCGGGCGCGGGTCGGCGTGCTTCTGGTCAATCTCGGCACCCCCGATACGGCCGACGCGCCCGGCGTGCGGGTCTATCTGAAGGAATTTCTGTCGGACGCCCGCGTCATCGAGGACCAGGGCCTGATCTGGAAAGTGGTGCTCAACGGCATCATCCTGCGCACCCGGCCCCGCGCCAAGGCGCGCGATTATCTGAAGATCTGGAATACCGAGAAGAACGAATCGCCGCTGAAGACCATCACGCGCTCGCAGAGCGACAAGCTCGCGGCCGCACTGTCGGATCGCGACCACGTCGTGGTGGACTGGGCGATGCGCTACGGCAATCCGTCGATCAGGTCGGGCATCGACGGGCTGATCGCGAGAGGATGCGACCGCATCCTCGCCGTGCCGCTCTATCCGCAATATTCCGCCCCGACCTCGGCAACCGTTTGCGACGAAGTGTTCCGCGTGCTCTCCCGGCTGCGCAGCCAGCCGACGCTGCGGGTGACGCCGCCTTACTACGAGGACGAGGCCTATATCGAGGCGCTCGCCACCTCGATCGAGACGCATCTGGCGAGCCTGCCGTTCAAGCCGGAGCTGATCGTCGCCTCGTTCCACGGCATGCCGAAATCCTATGTCGACAAGGGCGATCCCTATCAAGGCCAGTGCGTTGCCACCACCGAGGCCCTGCGCCGCCGGCTCGGCATGGACGAGACGAAGCTGCTGCTGACCTTCCAGTCGCGCTTCGGATTCGACGAGTGGCTTCAGCCCTACACCGACAAGACAATGGAGCGCCTCGCCAAGGAAGGCGTACGCAGCATCGCCGTAGTGACGCCGGGCTTTTCGGCCGACTGCCTGGAGACGCTGGAGGAAATCGCGCAGGAAAATGCCGAGATCTTCGAGCAAAACGGCGGCGAGCATTTCTCTGCCATCCCCTGCCTCAACGACAGCGAGCCCGGCATGGACGTGATCCGCACCCTGGTGCTGCGCGAGCTTCAGGGCTGGATTTGAGTGGCGTCCCAACGAACCCGCACGCCGCGTCTCGAAATCTTAACTTTTGCCGCTAGGTTTGCCTCTGCATGCTTTCAAGGGCCTTTCGCAAATACATAATCGCGACCGGTCCTTGTCCGCACGTCTTGTGCAGAATCACGCTGATACCGACGTTACCGGCAACCGCTGAACCGGTAAGGTCGCGATCCCGACCAATGACAGCGCGGGAAACGGCTTTTCCTGCCTTGGAGGATATATGAGCGGCTTCGACATTTTCGCGATTGTTCTGGTTTTGCTCGTCATCGTCACCCTGGTCGCCGGCGTGAAAACGGTGCCGCAGGGCTATGACTGGACCATCGAACGGTTCGGCAAGTACACCCAGACCCTGAGCCCCGGGCTCAATCTGATCGTGCCCTATTTCGATCGCGTCGGGCGCAAGATCAACATGATGGAGCAGGTGATCGACATTCCCGAGCAGGAGGTCATCACCAAGGACAACGCCACCGTGACGGTGGACGGCGTCGCCTTCTACCAGGTGTTCGACGCCGCGAAGGCGAGCTACGAGGTCTCCAACTTGACCCAGGCCATCACCGTCCTGACCATGACCAACATCCGCTCGGTGATGGGCGCGATGGATCTCGACCAGGTGCTGTCGCACCGCGACGAGATCAACGAGCGCCTGCTCCGCGTCGTCGATGCCGCGGTCTCGCCCTGGGGCCTCAAGGTCAACCGTATCGAGATCAAGGACATCGTGCCGCCCGCCGACCTCGTCGAAGCCATGGGCCGGCAGATGAAGGCCGAGCGCGTCAAGCGCGCCGACATTCTGGCCGCCGAAGGCCAGCGCCAGTCCGAAATCCTGCGCGCCGAAGGCGCCAAGCAGGGCCAGATCCTCCAGGCCGAAGGCCGCAAGGAAGCTGCATTCCGTGACGCCGAGGCGCGCGAGCGTTCCGCCGAGGCCGAAGCCAAGGCGACGCAGATGGTCAGTGACGCCATCAGCAAGGGCGACGTCGCGGCGCTGAACTACTTCATCGCCGACAAGTACATCAAGGCGTTCGGGCAGCTCGCGGACTCGCCGAACCAGAAGATCATCATGCTTCCGATCGAGGCGACCAGCATTCTGGGCTCGCTCGCCGGCATCGGCGAGATCGCCAAGGCGACGTTCGGCGAGAGTGCGGCATCCGCGGCCGCCGCCGCACGCCGCGGCTCGGTGCCGACCACCGGCAGCACGCCGCCGGCGGTGCCGCCGCGGCAAGGATAGTTCAAGCGCAGGCCCGTCCAAGGGCATGCGCCAAATTCAAGAGGTCGCGTCATGACCGACATGTTCGTATCGCTCGGCACCTGGAACTGGCTGATCTTCGGCTTCATCCTGATGGCGCTGGAGGTGCTGGCGCCGGGCATCTTCCTGTTCTGGCTCGGGCTGGCCGCGTTGCTGGTTGGCCTGATCTCGTTCACGGTCGTCATATCCTGGCAGATCCAGCTGGTGATGTTCGCGGTGTTCGCCGCCGCCGCGGTGCCGGTGTGGCGCCGGCTCGCCCGGCCGAAGCTGGATGCAAGCGCGAGTCCCTTCCTCAACAGGCGTACCGAGGCGCTGCTGGGCCGCGAGTTCACGCTGGAGAAGCCGATCATCGACGGCAACGGCACCATGCGCATCGGCGACACGGTGTGGCGGGTCGCAGGTCCCGATACGCCGGCCGGGACGCGGGTCAAGGTGGTTCAGGTGGACGGCGTCAATTTGACGGTGGCTGCGGCGTAGTCTCTTCGCCTCTCCGCGAGTCCGTCTCTCACCGTTTGCGCGGAGGCTCCCCTTCACCCCGAACCTCTCCCCGCAAGCGGGGAGAGGGGGAAGCGCTCTTCCACTTCTCCGCAAACCGGTGCAGCGGCATGAACGTCTCGCACAATTCCCGCCCGAGCGGCGTCAGCCCATAGCCTCCGCCTTCGCCCAGCTCCACGAACTCCGCCTCGCGCAACTCCGACAGGCGCGCCTGCAGCACCGTCGGTGAGGCCTCGTCGCAGGCTGTGCGCAGTGCGCGCGAGGTGAGGGGCGCGTCACGCAATTCCCAGAGGATACGCAGGCTCCAGCGCCGGCCCAAAAGATCGAGCAGCGCCATGATCGGCCGTCCGGTGCGCGAGCCGCGGACCTTGCCTGATGCTGGCTGTTTCGTCATCCCGGCCCTCTTGCGTGATGCTACAAATAGTGTAGCAATATGTTACATTAATTGTAGCAACGGAGACGGCGAATGTCCCAGCCTGGGCCGCGCATTGCCCCGCTCACGCCGCCTTATCCCCCGGAGATCCAGGCGCAATTCGACCGCATCATGCGGGGCGCGCCGCCGCTGGCGCTGTTCCGGGTGATGGCGGGCCACAGCCGCGCCTGGGACAAGTTTCGCGCCGGTGGCCTGCTCGATCCCGGTCCGCTCTCCCTGCGCCAACGCGAGACGTCATCGACCGCACCTGCGCGCTGACCGGATGCGAATATGAATGGGGCGTGCATATCGCGATCTTCGCTGGCCCGGCGAAATTGACCGCGGAGGAGATCCGCGCGACCGTCGAGGGCGATGCGACGTCACCGTGCTGGTCGCCAGCCGAGCAGGCGCTGATCGCAGCCGTGGACGCGCTGCATCACCGAGCGACGCTGAGTGACGCCGAATTCACCGCGCTCGCGGCGCATTGCGACGAGGCGCAGATTCTGGAGATCATGCTGCTGTGCGGCTTCTATCGCACGGTGTCGTATCTGGCGAACGGGCTGCGACTGCCGCTGGAGGAGAATGCGGCGCGGTTTCCGGCGCCGCTCTGACCGCCGTCATAGGTGAGGAGCGCCTCACCCTCTCTGTCATTCCGGGGCGCGCCACTTGGCGCGAGCCCGGAATCCATGATGCAACGGGCTCCGCGGCCCGATGGATCCCGGGTTCATCGCTTTGCGATGCCCCGGGATGACGATCAGGCCACGCCCGCGCGCAGCAGATCGTGCAGATGCACGATGCCGACCACCTTGTCCGCCTCGGTCACGACCAGCGTGGTGATCTTGCGCGTGTTCAGCACCTCGATCATTTCGGTGGCGAGCATCGAGGGCGGCACGGTCTTCGGCTGCTTCGTCATGATGTCGTCGACAACCACCGTCAGCAAATCGGGCCGCATGTTGCGGCGCAGATCGCCGTCGGTGATGATGCCTGCGATGCCGCCGGCCTGATCGACGATGCAGACGCAGCCCAGTCCCTTCGCCGACATCTCCATGATCGCATCCGACATCTCGGCGCCGAGCGGCTTGACCGGAATGTCCGCGCCCGTGCGCATGTAGTCGCGGACGAATTTCAGCATCGCGCCCAGCTTGCCGCCGGGGTGGAAGTGCGCGAACTCCAGCGCGGTGAAGCCGCGGCCTTCGAGCAACGCGATCGCGATCGCATCGCCAATCGCGACCTGCATCATGGTCGAGGTGGTCGGCGCCAGATTGTGCGGGCAGGCCTCGCGCGCCTTCGGCAGCTCGATCACGAGGTCGGCGGCCTGGCCCAGCGAGGACGAAGCGTTCGACGTCACTGCGATCATGGGGATCGCAAAGCGCGCCGAATAGTTCACGAGGGTCTTCATTTCCGGCTGCTCGCCGGACCAGGACAGCGCCATGATGACGTCGTCGGTGGTGATCATGCCGAGGTCGCCATGGGCGGCCTCCGCGGTGTGGACGAAGAAGGCCGGAGTGCCGGTCGAGGCCAAAGTCGCCGCGATCTTGCGCGCCATGTGGCCCGACTTGCCGAGCCCGGTGACGATGACGCGGCCCTTGGCATTGCGGATCAGGTCGACCGCCTTGGCAAAGGTCTCGCCGAGCGGGCCGCGCAGGGCGGCGGCGAGGGCGTTAATGCCGCCGCTCTCCGTTTCCAGCGTGCGGAGCGCGGATTCGACGCTGGCAGGGGTGGAGCCGGATGATTGGGTCATCAGCGGTTTCGATCTCGGCATGTTTTCGTCCAAGGGAAGGGTGGGGCGGTGGCCCGTTGGCGCCTGCTTAGCACGCCCCGGCGGGCGAGGCGACGCGACCTCCAGGACCTTCAACGGGTCATTAACCATAATTGTTTTAACTCCCTTAACGATGGTTTCCGCCAGCCGGCGGGAGCAATCGCGAAAGTATTTGATTTCGTTGGGGTAATTCCATCGTGGGGTCGTCTCCAGGCACTGGCCGGAGCAAACGCGCACATTTCCTGCGCGCGGCTTTGCCGTGCTTCGTGCTGACGGCCCTCGGAAACGCGCCGGTGGCCGCGCAGAGCCTCACCCCCGACCTGTTCAATCCCACCCGCGGCGGCTTCGCTTCGCCCGACACGCTGCCGACGCGGCGCACCGCAGGCGTCCCGCAGGCACCGTCGGACACCCTGCCGACGCCGCCCGACCCCAATGCAGACCCGCGCAAGCGCCAGCAGACCCCGGCGACCTCACGCGTCGGCCGGAACCCGACCAATCAGGTCCCGACCTATGGCCTGCCCGCCGCCAACGGCGCCAGCAGCTCCGGTTACGATTCGCTCAACCGCAAGCGGCAGCAGCCCAAGCTTTATCCCGGCCAGCCGAAGCCGAAGCGCGCCGGTCCCGGCTCGCCTTTGCCGACCACGAAGCCGCAGCTGTCGACGCTCGGCCTGCCGAAGATCGCGCCGCCGCCATCCGCCTCCGCCAACAAGGCGCCGGTGCCGGCCGCGATGGCGGGCACCGTGCCCGGCCAGCCGCTGCGCCGCCGTCTCAAGGCGGATGACGATGCGTTCGGCGCCGTCGGCGATTATGCCGGCAGCTTCCTGATCAAGGGCGGGCTTGAGCTCTCCGCCGGCTACGACACCAATCCGGCGCGCCTCAACAAGCCGATCGGCTCGCCGGTCTATGTCGTCGCGCCAGACCTCCTCGTGGCGTCCGACTGGGAGCGCCACGCGCTGGTCGCCGATCTGCGCGGCTCGTTCTCGGGCTACACCAACAACATGCCGGCGACGATCGACGGCTTCGCCTCGCCCTCGCCGGTCGAGATCGATCGTCCTGATTTTACCGGCCACATCGACGGCCGCCTCGACGTCGATCGCGATCTCAAGTTGACCTCGCAGCTGCGCCTGCGGCTCGCCACCGACAATCCCGGCAGCCCGAACGTGCAGGCCGGCTTGCAGAAATATCCCGTCTACGCCAGTTACGGCACCACCGTCGGCTTCGACCAGACCTTCAACCGCTTCCAGGTCGCGGCCGGCGCGACGGTGGATCGCACCGCCTACACGGATTCAAAACTCACCGACGGCTCGGTCTTCGACAACCACGACCGCGACTTCAACCAGTATGGCGGCGTCGGGCGCTTCTCCTACGAACTCAAGCCGGGGCTGAAGCCCTTCGTCGAGATCCAGGGCGACACCCGAATCCACGACGAGGCCGCCGACCGCAACGGCTACTTCCGCGATTCAAACGGCGGCTATGCCAAGGTCGGTACGTCCTTCGAGTTCTCGCGCATCCTCACCGGAGAAGTCTCGGTCGGGTATTCCGCGCGCAACTATGTCGACCCGCGCCTCAGCCAGCTCGCGGGCTTCCTCACCTCGGGCTCGCTGATCTGGAACGCGAGCGGTTTGACCACGGTGAAATTCAACACCGACACGCAGATCGCGGAGACTACCATTCCCGGCTCCTCCGGCGTGCTGGTGCACACCTACGCCGCCGAGGTCGATCACGACTTCCGCCGCTGGCTGACCGCGGTCGGCAAGTTCACCTACGGCACCTACGACTATCAAGGTCAGAACCGCAACGACAAGACCTACTCGCTCGAAGGCAATCTGATCTACAAGCTCAACCGCAACATCTGGGTAAAGGGCACGCTGCGGCATGACATCCTGGATTCGAATGTCGCGGGATCGAGCTCGCAGGGGACTGTGGTGATGCTCGGGCTGCGGCTGCAGAATTGAAGGGGAGGCCACTATGGCCGCTCGGATTACTTTGGATATCAACTCGGCTGGTGAATTCGAGCTATGGCTTAATCCGGAGGGGCGCGACGTCCTCGTCAAGGAACTGCTGGCCTTAAGTGAGACCAACGACATTTTCACTTGATGCCAAGTGCAGTAGCATCGGACGTTGAGGTTTCGACGAGGCCCTATCGACCGGACGACAAGATTCTCGAATATGGTAAGGTGCTGTTCCGACTTGACGAGTGGGACGCACGGCACTTTCCGCACGTCATAGACTGAAGTCTGCTCGCTGCCCCTCACTCCGCCGTCATGCCCCGCGAAGGCGGGGCATCCAGTACGCCGCGGCTTTTCAGTAAATCACAACTGTCTCGGAATACTGGATCGCCCGCTTTCGCGGGCGATGACACCATTTGAAAATCTGGCAGCGGAGCGAGCCGCGCCTACCTTGGCAGATCCGTCTTCCCCATCAGGAACGTGTCGATCGACCGCG
The DNA here is from genome assembly GCF_008932115.1 of Bradyrhizobium betae. Classification (NCBI taxonomy): domain Bacteria; kingdom Pseudomonadati; phylum Pseudomonadota; class Alphaproteobacteria; order Hyphomicrobiales; family Nitrobacteraceae; genus Bradyrhizobium; species Bradyrhizobium betae. The sequence continues at coordinate 2,283,272 of NZ_CP044543.1, read as the reverse complement.
CGCACATCCGGCCCTCGCGGATCGCCCACACCACCAGCGATTGCCCGCGGCGCATGTCGCCGGCAGTGAACACGTTCGGGCGCGAGGTCTGGTAGTCGAGCGTGGTGGCCTTGACGTTGCCGCGCGGGTCGAGCTCGACCGCAAGCTGCTTGAGCAGGCCCTCGTGCACGGGATGGACGAAGCCCATCGCGAGCAGGACGAGATCGGCGTCGAGCTCGAACTCGGTGCCGGGAAGCGGCTTGAACTTGTCGTCGACGCGCACGCAATGCAGCTTCTTGACCTGGCCGGCCTCGCCGGAAAACTTCTGCGTCAGCACGGCGAATTCGCGGACCGCGCCTTCGGCCTGGCTCGACGATGTCCGCATCTTCAGCGGCCAGTTCGGCCAGGTCAGGCCCTTGTTCTCGTGCTCGGGCGGCGCGGGCATGATCTCGAGCTGGGTCACGGAGAGTGCGCCCTGGCGCAGCGAGGTGCCGATGCAGTCGCTTCCGGTGTCGCCGCCGCCGATGACGACGACATGCTTGCCGGCGGCCAGAATCTCCTGGACGCCGTTCAACGGCTCGCTGGAGACGCGGCGGTTCTGCTGCGGCAGGAAGTCCATGGCATAGTGGATGCCGGCGAGGTCGCGGCCGGGGATCGGCAGGTCGCGCGGCGCTTCCGCGCCGCCGGTCAGTGCGATCGCGTCGTACGCGTTGAGCATCTCGCGCGGATCGACATTGCCGTCAACGCCGACATGGCTGTTGTAGTGGAAGGTGACGCCTTCGCCTTCCATCTGCGTGATGCGGCGGTCGATGACGCCCTTCTCCATCTTGAAGTCGGGAATGCCGTAGCGCAGCAGGCCGCCGGCCTTGGCGTATTTCTCGAACACATGCACGTCGTGGCCGGCGCGCGCGAGCTGCTGCGCGCAGGCCATGCCGGCCGGCCCCGCGCCGATCACCGCGACCTTCTTGCCGGTCTTGTGGGAGGCAATTTCAGGCTTCAGCCAGCCATTGTCCCAGGCGCGGTCGACGATCGCGCATTCGATGGTCTTGATGGTGACCGGGTTGTCGTCGATGTTGAGCGTGCAGGACGCTTCGCACGGCGCCGGACAAATGCGGCCGGTGAACTCCGGGAAATTGTTGGTCGAGTGCAGATTGCGCGAGGCTTCTTCCCAGTTGCCCTGATAGACGAGGTCGTTGAAATCGGGGATCTGGTTGTTGACCGGGCAGCCGGGCGTGCCGGGCGAGACCGAGCCGGTGCCGTGGCAATAGGGAATGCCGCAGTTCATGCAGCGCGCGGCCTGGTCGCGCGTTTCCTTCTCGGTCAAGGGAACGACGAACTCTTTGTAATGCTTCACGCGCTCGGCGACCGGGGTGTACTTGCGGTCGTGCCGTTCGATTTCGAGAAAACCCGTGATCTTGCCCATTAAACCCGAAGTCCCTGCCGCTTAAATTCGTCTTCTCTCTAGCCAGACCCTCATCCTGAGGAGCGGCGCACTTGGCGCCGCGTCTCGAAGGATGAAGGCCCCGCTGGTGACCTCATGGTTCGAGAAGCGCTTCGCGCTCCTCACCATGAGGGCTTGTTGCCTTACGCCCCGATCGCGATTTTCGGCTCGGCGTCCGCGTTGGCGGCCATTTCGCGCAGCGCGCGCCGGTACTCGACCGGCATCACCTTGCGGAATTTGGGCAGCCAGTCCTTCCAGTTGGCAAGGATGTCGGCGGCGCGCTTGGAGCCGGTCGCCTTGGCGTGGCGCGAGATCAGGATGTGCAAGCGCTCGACGTCGGAGGCGAGCAGGTTCTTGAGCACATCGACCCGGCCGTGCGCCTCGAGGTCACCAGTGTGGTGATAGGTGCCGGCATTGATCAGTTCTTCCGACAGCACCGGCTCGAGCTCGACCATCGCCATGTTGCAGAGCTTGTCGAAGGAGCCATCCTCGTCGAGCACATAGGCGATGCCGCCGGACATGCCGGCCGCGAAGTTGCGCCCGGTCTTGCCGAGCACGACCACGATGCCGCCGGTCATGTATTCGCAGCAATGATCGCCGGCGCCTTCGACCACGGCGACCGCGCCGGAGTTGCGCACGGCGAAGCGTTCGCCGGCGACGCCGCGGAAGTAGCACTCGCCCTGGATCGCGCCGTACATCACGGTGTTGCCGACGATGATGCTCTCTTCCGGCACGATGCCAGAGTTCTTCGGCGGCTTGACGACGATCTTGCCGCCCGAGAGGCCCTTGCCGACATAGTCGTTGGCTTCACCTTCCAGCTCGAAGGTGACGCCTTGCGCCAGCCACGCACCGAAGGCCTGGCCCGCGGTGCCCTTGAGGCTGACCTGGATGGTGTCGTGCGGCAGGCCGGCATGGCCGTAGATCTTGGCGACCGCGCCCGACAGCATCGCGCCGGCGGAACGGTTGGTGCTGTTGATGGCGGCGTCGATCTTCACCGGCGCGCCGCGGTCGAGCGCGGGCTGCGCCTTCTCGATCAGCGTGCGGTCGAGCACGGCTTCCAGATGATGGTTCTGGCGCTCGGAGTGGTAGATCTTCTGGCCCTTCTCTTCCTTCTGCTTGACGAACAGCTTGGAGAAGTCGAGGCCCTTGGCCTTCCAGTGCGCGACCAGCTTGGTCTGGTCGAGCAGCTGCACCTGGCCGATCATCTCGTTGAAGGTGCGGAAGCCGAGCGAGGCCATGATCTCGCGGACTTCCTCGGCGACGAAGAAGAAGTAGTTGATGACGTGCTCGGGCTGGCCGGTGAAGCGCTTGCGCAGGACGGGGTCCTGGGTCGCGACGCCGACCGGGCAGGTGTTGAGATGGCACTTGCGCATCATGATGCAGCCGGCCGCGATCAGCGGCGCGGTCGCGAAGCCGAACTCGTCGGCCCCGAGCAGCGCGCCGATCACGACGTCACGGCCGGTGCGGAAGCCGCCGTCGACCTGGACCACGATGCGGCTGCGCAGCCGCTCGCGCACCAGCGTCTGGTGAGTTTCGGCGAGACCGATCTCCCAGGGCGAGCCGGCGTGCTTGATCGAGGTCAGCGGCGAAGCGCCGGTGCCGCCCTCGAAGCCCGCGATGGTGACATGGTCGGCGCGCGCCTTGGCGACGCCCGCGGCGACCGTGCCGACGCCGATTTCGGAGACGAGCTTGACCGAGACGTCACCGGTCGGATTGACGTTCTTGAGGTCGTAGATGAGCTGCGCCAGATCCTCGATCGAGTAGATGTCGTGGTGCGGCGGCGGCGAGATCAGGCCGACGCCGGGCGTCGAGTGGCGAACCTTGGCGATGGTCGCGTCGACCTTGTGGCCGGGCAGCTGGCCGCCTTCGCCGGGCTTGGCACCCTGCGCCATCTTGATCTGCATCATGTCGGAGTTGACGAGATACTCCGTGGTGACGCCGAAGCGGCCCGAGGCGACCTGCTTGATCGCCGAGCGCATGCTGTCGCCGTTCGGCAGCGGCTTGAAGCGGTCGGCTTCCTCGCCGCCTTCGCCGGTATTCGACTTGCCGCCGATCCGGTTCATTGCGATCGCGAGCGTGGTGTGCGCCTCGCGCGAGATCGAGCCGAAGCTCATTGCGCCGGTGGCGAAACGCTTGACGATGTCCTTGGCCGACTCGACCTGGTCGAGCGGCACCGGCTTGCGCTTGTCTTCCTCGGCGTTCTTGATCCGGAACAGGCCGCGCAGCGTCAGCAGGCGCTCCGACTGCTCGTTCAGGATCTTTGCGAAGGCGCGATAGCGGTCCAGCGAATTGCCGCGCGCGGCGTGCTGCAGCAGTCCGACCGATTCCGCGGTCCAGGCATGGTCCTCGCCGCGGCTGCGATAGGCGTATTCACCGCCGACGTCGAGCGAGGTCTTGTAGACCAGCGCCTCGCCGAACGCGTCGGCATGGCGGCGCACGGCTTCTTCCGCGATCTCGGCCAGGCCCACGCCTTCGACGCGGGTATGCGTGCCGGCAAAGAACTTGCCGACGAAGTCCGCCTTGAGGCCGACCGCGTCGAAGATCTGCGCGCCGCAATAGGACTGGTAGGTCGAGATGCCCATCTTGGACATCACCTTGAGCAGGCCCTTGCCGATCGACTTGATGTAGCGCTTGACGATCTCGTAATCGTCGAGCGAGCCGGGCAGGCGGTCCTTCATCGCGATGATGGTCTCGAACGCCAGGTAAGGATTGATCGCTTCGGCGCCGTAGCCGGCAAGGCAGGCGAAGTGATGCACTTCGCGCGGCTCGCCGGATTCGACGACGAGGCCGACCGACGTGCGCAGGCCGGTGCGGATCAGGTGATGATGCACGGCGGCGCAGGCCAGCAGCGACGGGATCGGAACGCGGTCGCTGCCGACCATGCGGTCGGACAGGATGATGATGTTGACGCCTTCGCGCACCGCGCTTTCCGCGCGCGCGCAGAGTTCGTCGAGCACCTGGTCCATCCCGGCCGCGCCGAGGCCGGCGTGGAAGGTGGTGTCGAGCGTGCGCGACTTGAAGTGGGATTCAGCCACGTCCGAGATCGAGCGGATCTTTTCGAGATCGGCGTCGGTCAGGATCGGCTGGCGCGCTTCGAGACGCTTGGTGGTGGCGAGACCCTGCAGGTCGAACAGGTTCGGCCGCGGTCCGATGATCGAGACCAGGCTCATCACCAGCTCCTCGCGGATCGGGTCGATCGGCGGGTTGGTGACCTGCGCGAAGTTCTGCTTGAAATAGGTGAACAGCGGCTTGGCCTTGTCCGACAGCGCCGAGATCGGCGTGTCGTTGCCCATGGAGCCCGCTGCTTCCTCGCCGATGGAGGCCATCGGCGTCATCAGGATGGCGATGTCTTCCTGGCTGTAGCCGAACGCTTGCTGGCGATCGAGCAGCGACAGGTTGGAGCGTACGCCGGTGGTCGGCACCTTCGGCAGTTCTTCCAGCACGATCTGGGTCCGCTCCAGCCACTCCTTGTAGGGATGGCTCCTGGCGAGATCGGCCTTGATCTCGTCGTCGGGGATCAGGCGGCCCTGCTCGAGGTCGACCAGCAGCATCTTGCCGGGCTGAAGCCGCCACTTGGTGATGATCTGGTCCTCGGGGATGGTCAGCACGCCCATCTCGGACGCCATCACGATGCGGTCGTCCTTGGTCACGAGGTAGCGCGCCGGCCGCAATCCGTTTCGGTCGAGCGTGGCGCCGATCTTGCGGCCGTCGGTGAAGGCGATCGCGGCCGGGCCGTCCCACGGCTCCATCAGCGCGGCGTGATATTCGTAGAAGGCGCGGCGCGTCTCATCCATCAGGGGATTGCCGGCCCACGCCTCCGGAATCATCATCATGACGGCGTGCGGCAGCGAGTAGCCGCCCTGCACCAGGAATTCGAGGGCGTTGTCGAAGCAGGCGGTGTCCGACTGGCCTTCGTAGGAGATCGGCCAGAGCCGGTTGATGTCCTTGCCGTAGAGCTCGGAGCTCACCGAGGCCTGGCGCGCCGCCATCCAGTTGGTGTTGCCGCGCAGCGTGTTGATCTCGCCGTTATGCGCGATCATGCGGTAGGGATGCGCCAGCGACCACGCCGGGAAGGTGTTGGTCGAGAAGCGCTGATGCACCAGCGCCAGCGCGCTCTCGAAATCCTTCTCGTGCAGGTCGGGATAGTACTTGCCGAGCTGATCGGCGAGGAACATGCCCTTGTAGATCACGGTGCGGCAGGACATCGAGCAGGGGTAATAGCCCGCCAGCCCGCGGTCGCGGCGCTGATAGATCGCCTGCGAGATCGACTTGCGCAGGATGTAGAGGCGGCGCTCGAAATCGTCCTCGGTCTTGGCGGTGCCGTTGCGGCCGATGAACACCTGCATGCAGGCGGGCTCGGTCGGCTTCACGGTGACGCCTAGCGAGGAATTGTCGGTCGGCACGTCGCGCCAGCCGAGCAGGGTCAGGCCCTCTTCCTTGATCTGGTCGGCGATGATGCTCTTGATGACGTTGCGCCAGGCGGTGTCGCGCGGCAGGAACAGCGCGCCGATGGCGTATTCGCCCGGCTGAGGCAGCGCGAAGCCGAGCTCCTTCGCCTTGCGGCTGAAGAAGGCGTGCGGGATCTGCACCAGAATGCCGGCGCCGTCGCCGGCGCGCGGGTCGGCGCCGACAGCGCCGCGATGCTCGAGATTGCAGAGGATGCTGAGCGCGTCGGAGACGATCTCGTGGGACTTCTTGCCCCTGATGTTGGCGATGAAGCCGACGCCGCAGGAATCTTTCTCGAGGCTCGGATCGTAGAGGCCCACGGCCGGCGGACGCGAATTGTGTTCCTGCATCGGATCGGTCGTTTTCGAGGCGACCGTCGCCGACAGCTGGTCTGCCACGATGTTTGCGCGCTCGAATTGCGACCCGTTCATGTCCTCGTCCTCTCCATGCGGCAAGCTGCCTCACCGCTCTCTTCGGCGCACCTTGGGCGTTCCGCGGCACCCGCTTCTGGGTCACCGCTCGTCCGCTGCGAGCCGCATTTTCTTAAAGCCAAGCTAGGCGTTCTTCGTCCCCGAGAACGGCTTTGCCTGTTGCCTTCCTGGTGCTCGAGAGCACCGACTTTCGTTGCAATCCCTATGCCGGAACCGCAAGCAAAATTGAGACAGTCATCCTGTCCTAACGATCACCTTGCCAAATTTTTGTCTATCACACAAGCGCGCGAAAGTCCCGATTCCCGATCTGTCAATCAATCGCTTTCCGAAAGTTGCGCGGCCCCCGTTTTGAAGCAAACGCGCCCTGATCCGGCCCTGCCGACGCCGAATTCTCAATTGAAGCTTCGGATCGGCCCTTCGAAAGGCGCGTCACGCCGCAAGAAGCGAAAGCGCGCGAGGCATTCGGGGGTCTGACAGGAGCGTGCCGACCATGAAGTTTTTCACAGGATGTGTGGCCGCCGCCGCGCTGGCGCTGGCCGCGACCGCGGCTCAAGCGCAGATTCTCGCGCGAGTCCCGGCGAACGGTATTTTGGGCGGGGCTGCAATCGCCGTGTCGGATTTCGACGGGCCCTATGCGCCGCCGGAGGCCGCGCCGCCACCCCAGCCGCGCTACGGCTATGGCTATGAGGAGCGCGGCCCGGCCCCGGCGCTGCTGCCATCGACCGAGGTCTACGCCGTGTTGCGCGACAACGGCTTTTCGCCGCTCGGCATCCCGCGCCTGCGCGGCAGCGTCTACACCATTGCCGTGATCGACCGGCGCGGCGACGACGGCCGGCTCGTGATCGACGCCCGCGACGGGAGAATCTTGCGCTTCATGCCGGCCGCCGACGCCTACGGCATGGCCCCCGCCTTCGAGGAGCGCGCGGTGGCGCCTTACGGACCGCAAAGCGCGCTGCCGCCGCCCACCATGGTCCGCGGCGGTCCGCCGCGTCCGCCTGCCCCGATCCCGCACGTCGCCAGCCGCGCCGTGCCGCTGCCCAAGGCCGCCCCGCCGCGCAGCGAGGCGCCGGTCGCGGCGGCAAGGCCGGCCGAGCCCGCGCAGCAAACGGCCGCCGTGCAGGCAAAGCCGGCCGAGGCGGCTGCACCGACAGTCGGCCAGGCCAGGCCCGCGCCCACGATTTTGCCGACGCAGGAGATGCCGGCGGCGCAGGGGCTGGATTAGCTCTGCTCGTTTGATGCGACGGCGCTAACCACACCAACGCTGTCGTCCCTGCGTTCGCACGGACCACACCGGGGACAGGCCTGAGCAAACAAAAAAGCGCCCGAACATCTCGGGCGCCTTTTCATGAAGGCGATTGCCGCTCAGCTCCGCGGATACCCCGCCGCTTCCAGGATCAGATTCGCCACATCCTTCGGATGCGACACCAGCGAGAGGTGGCCGGCATCGAGCTCGACCGTGGTCGCGTTCATGCGCTTGGCCAGGAAGCGCTCGAAATCCGGATTGATGGTGCCGTCGTTCTTCGAGACCGCGTACCAGCTCGGCTTCGAATGCCACGCGGCCTCAGTGGTGCGGCCGGCAAAGATCGAAGCTGCCGTCGGCCATTGCACGGCATAGAGCGCCTTGGCGCGTTCCGGAGTGACGCCATTGGCGAAATATTTCAGGAAGGCATCTTCCGAGAGTTTGGTGAAGCCGTCGCGCTCGACGATACCGGCGCGCGCCGGTCCCGCCGGAAACTGCTTCGACAGCGCGACGAAATCCTCGTTCGCGTCGGGCGCACGCGCGGCGATGTAGACGAGGCCGCTGACCTTCGGGTCGGTGCCGACCTGGCTGATCACCGTGCCGCCCCAGGAATGCGCGACCAGCACGGTCGGTCCATCCTGCTCGGCCAGCGCGCGCTTGGTCGCCTCGACCGACTCGGCGAGCGAGCCGAGCGGGTTTTGAACGGCAGTGACGTTGAGGCCGGCGGCCTGGAGGATCGGGATCACCTCCGACCAGCTCGAGCCGTCGGCCCAGGCGCCGTGCACCAGTACGACGTTCCTGGCCTTCACGGTCTGCGGCGTCTGCGCGTGAGCGAGGCTGAGAGGGGCCGCCAGCAGGCTCGCGGCGACGAAAAGGCTGCGCCAGAAAGTCATGATCGTTCTCCGTCTTGTTTTGGGTTCGATATCCAAAGGACGAGGCGCTGGGCGGCGGCGTTACGCTCGGTCACTGATCCGTGACAAACGTCCTGATCAGGCGCCGCAAGGCGCGCAGGCGATTTACGCAGTGCGTGGGCACGGTAGAACGAGAGACCCGAAACCGTATTTCCAGTTCAACCGAAAACCAGCCGACGACTCGCGGCTGTTCGTGAGCCAGCGATTGAACATGCAAAAAAAACGCCCCGGGGCACCGGGGCGTTTTCGCAACCTGGAAGTGGCGAGCGTACTTTACGCGGCGACTTGCGCGGCCGAGTTCTCGATCACCTGCGCCTTCGGCGCGCCAACGTTGATCGCGATCTGACGCGGCTTCTTGGCTTCGGGAATCTCGCGTACGAGGTCGACGTGAAGCAGCCCGTTCTCGAGCGAAGCGTCCTTCACCTGCACGAAGTCGGCAAGCTGGAAGGCGCGTTCGAAGGCGCGCGCGGCAATGCCGCGGTAGAGCACTTCGGCCTTGCTGTTCTCGTTTGCGACTTTCTCGCCCTTGATCGTCAGCGTGTTTTCCTTCGCGACGAGGGAGAGCTCATCCTTGGCGAAACCCGAGACCGCGACGGTGATGCGGTAGGTATTCTCGCCGGTACGCTCGATATTGTAGGGGGGTAACCGGGGCTGCCGTCCGAACCGGCCTGGTCGAGCAGGTTGAAGAGGCGGTCGAAGCCGACGGTGGAACGGTAGAAGGGGGTGAGATCGTAGGTACGCATGGTTCAAGTCCTCCGTTGAGCGACTGTTCGCTAACCCGCCCGCCAATCGGGCCGGGCTTTCGTCTGTGTGCAGCCTGATGTTCCGGGTCCGAAACACTGGTAGCGGCCTGCACCATGGTGATATGGGTTCAGGGACACTGCGTTCAAGAGGGCGGCAATTTGCGCCTTTTCGGCGCTCCCGCCCCTTGATTTTCAGCACTTTGCGCCCAATGACGCTGATCTCGATTCCCTCCAATCCCGTCCCCGAAGACGTCGTCAGCGGCACCATCAAGACGCCCGACGGCGTCGAGCTGCGCTTTGCGCGCTGGGCGCCGCCGGCGGGCCGCAAGGGAACGGTCTGCGTCTTCACCGGGCGCAGCGAGCAGATCGAGAAATATTTCGAGACCGTCCGCGACCTGCGCGACCGCGGCTTTGCGGTGGCGATGATCGACTGGCGCGGGCAGGGCCATTCCTCGCGCCGCCTGCGCGATCCGCGCAAGGGCTATGTGCGCGACTTCTCCGATTTCGAGATCGACGTCGAGACCTTCGTGCAGCAGGTGGTGCTGCCGGATTGCCCGCCGCCCTTTTTCGCGCTCGCCCATTCCATGGGGGGCACCGTGCTGCTGCGGGTGGCGCATGCCGGCAAGCGCTGGTTCGACCGCATGGTGCTGACGGCGCCGATGATCGACCTGCCCGGCCGCGCCACCTCGTTGCCGGCGCGGGCGATTTTGAAGACGATGCGCCTGATGGGAATGGGCGGCCGCTATGTCCCCGGCGGCAGCGACCAGATCACCGGGCTCAACCCCTTCATCAACAATCCCCTGACCAGCGATCCCGTGCGCTATGCGCGCAACGCCGCGATCCTGGAGGAGGATCCGACGCTCGGGCTGGCGTCACCGACGGTCGCCTGGGCCGATACCGCCTTCCGCGCGATGCACACCTTCAAGGGCACTCACTACCCCTCCGAGATCCGCCAGCCGATCCTGATGCTGGCGGCGTCCAACGACACCGTGGTCTCGACCGCGGCGATCGAGGAGTTCGCCTATCATTTGCGCGCCGGCTCTCATCTGGTGATCGCCGGCGCCAAGCACGAGATCCTCCAGGAGCAGGACCGCTACCGCTCCCAGTTCTGGGCCGCCTTCGATGCCTTCGTGCCGGGCACGCCGCTGTTCAAGTGAGAGTTTGTATTGCGGACAGAGCCGCAAACTCGTCATGGCCGGGACAAGCCCGGCCATGACGATGAGGGCTTTGGCTACAGCGTCTTCAGATACTCGATCAACTCGTAGCGCTCGTCGTCGTTCTTGAATTCGCGGCCGATGACGCCGGGGCGTCTTTCCTCGCCCGGCTTGCGTTCGAAGGAATGGCCGAGCACGCTGTTGCCCTGGAGCGGCTTGCCGTCGGATCCCGTCGTCGAAAACTGCGTCTCGCCCGTCTTGCAGCGCTCGTCGGCGGTGACGGCAAAGCCGACGGTGACGGGATCATAGTCGCGGCGGCCCATGCAGAATTTCTGCGGACGCTCGCTTGCTGGCTTCAGCAGCCAGTAGAGCGACGGTACCGAGCCGTTGTGCAGATAGGGTGCAGTGGCCCAGATCCCGTTCAGCGGCCGCGCGCGATAGCGGGGGCCGGGCGCCGGATTGGGGCAGTTCTTGCGCGCGAGATTCCACAGCTTTGCCCGCTCGACGTCCGGAATCTTGTCGTCGTCCATCCACTTGCGGGCGACGAGATCGACCACCGTCATGAGGCCGAGCGCATATGACATCTCGGTCGGCGAGCTCGCCGTCGAGCCGTCGCATTGCCACCAGGTCTTGAGGTCGGCCGTGTTCACCTTCAGGAAGCCGGGCACGTCGACGGTCCTGGTGCCGAGCACCATCGACTGCTCGGGATCCGTCTTGATCTCGTCGGTGGGGATCGTCACCGCGTTCAGCACCTTGCTGTCGCCGCTCGGCTCCCAATGCCCTGAAGACCAGAAAGCGTCGGTGTTGACGGCCGGCAGATGACATCCCGAGCACATCTCGGTGTAGATCTTGCGGCCATTATCAGCCTTCTTCTGATCGATCCTCCAGGCGTCGCCGAGAATCTGCGACGGCCATTTTGGCGACAGCAGGCCGCCGAACTCCGGCTTGGCCGCCTTGAACGGATCGGGGCCCCTGAGCATGTCCTCGATCCAGCCGATGGTGTTGATATGAACCGACGACCGCCAAAGCCTGTCCTCCGGATAAGCGTCGGACAGGTTGAGCAGCGCCGTGACGCCGAGCGCTTCGCCGGCATTGCGGATCAGCGGCTGCTCGATCGAGGCGTCGTACTGCGCGAACTTGAACCACGGCACGGTCCAGATCGCGGGATAGCTGACCGGCGCGTCCTGGGCATGCAGGTTCTTCTCGAAGCCCTTGACCCCGCTGAGCGCGAAGTCCTGCGAGAACACCTGGTTGCCGATGCGATTGAGGGCGTCGAGGCGGCCGAAGCCTTCCTCGGTGTCCCGCTGCTGCTTGCCGTCCCAGGTCTTCTTGCCTTCGATCGTCTTGCCGTAATTCTTGGCCCAATCGATCAGGAAATTGCCGATCGCACTGAGCTTCTGCTTGAGCGCGTCGCGGTCCGCCTTGCCGGCCTCGGGTCCGAGCACGCGATCGGCAAAGCGCTGGAAGCGAAATGGCACATACAGCGTGTAGGCGATCGACAGGCCGGTGGAGAGCTCGAGTTTCTTCAGGTCGGTCATGGCCGGGCCGCCGTCGAAGCGGACGTCGATGCCCTTGTAGTGGATCTGGCCGGTATGGCAGGCCGCGCAGGTCAGCCCGATCTTGTCCTGCTCGCGACCGCCGGTCGCGGGATCGGTGACGCCGGTCATCCGTGCGAAGCCGACCGGCAGGCCGTCGACGTTCTCCGCGGGAGTCCATCGCGTCGACCAGTCCGATGCCTGCGTCGTCTCATAGACATTGGCGTAGCCATAGCGGCGCAGCGTCGTGGGGTCGGTCTGGATCGATTGCGGGCTCGGAATGAAGCCGAAGCGTTCGAGATAGGCGCTGTCCTTCATCATGCCGGGCCGCGAGAACAGATGCAGCCGCGGCTGCTCCAGCGCCATGAACCATTCATAGGGCACCGGGAAGGTCGCAGTGCCCTGGCTGGCATGATGGAACCAGTGCCGGTCCTTCAGCGACCAGTTCTGCTCGAGCCAGAACGCGGCTGTCGTTTCCGGGAGCTTCGGCAAGGGCGGCGGCAGAAGGTTTACGAGGATTCCCTTCTGCGGCAGCATCGCGCGGACCTGGTTGGGGAATTCGGCGACTGCGACCAGGAGGGCGAGACCGATGGCGACGAGCAGAGCCAGAAGCTTGGCGGCTCCCCATGCCACGCGCTGGCAGGTGGACGGCACTGGCTGCGACACCAGCCGCTGGTTGATGCGGGCGGGGAATTGGCGCTCGTTGAACAGCGTGCGCACGTCGGCGACGCCGAGATAGCGGTTCTCGCCTTCGCCCTTGCCGATGATCTTCAGGAGTATCGGCCATTCGAATTTCATCAGCAGCGGGTAGTACCACCGCGCGGCGCTGCCGGCGCGCTTCAGGTTGTCGCGCATGAAGGTCTGGATTTCCGCGGCATTGAGGCCGGGCTCGGTGCCGCCGCTGTTCGGATCCTGGTAAGTCCGGCCGAAGCTCTCGAGCCGCTTGATCTCGCCCTCATTGACCTTGCCGTCGACGCCGAGGATGCGCGAGCCGGCGCCGAGCTTGTCGAGCGGGCCGCCGCGCAGCGCGTCGAGCTGCGCGCCCGAGAAGATGCTCTTGAGGATGTGACCGAGACCGTTGGCGATGAGCGCCACGCCGCGGACCTGGAGACGGGCGAATGCCTTCTTCAGCCCGGTCTCGCCGGTCGCATTCGCAATCGTCTCCGACAGCTTGCCGAGCGGGACGGTGCCGCCGTCGACGAAGCCTTCGCCGACGAGGCCGCGCAGGAACGGACAGGGATTGTTCGGCGAGACCTGGATCGAGGGATCGAAAGGGGGCTTCGAGGCGGGGTCGGTCATGGCCCAAAATCCTGAAAACGGCGAATCGTCAAATGCAGGCGCGCCGATCAAGCGCGGAAAGTCCTAACAAACCGGCAGCAAGCTATACTACTTCAGCGTGTAACGAAGTGTGGCTGAATTCACTGTCCTGTCAACAAAAGCAGGCCAGAGGGCACCGACGAGTTGCCGGGGACCGCGGCTCGCCTGTCAGGACTCCGCTGCGCGTTTGACGTCGCTCTGGATCAAGGTCAGCCTGGCGAGCGGCACGCCCGCCTTCAGAAGCCCCTCGCGGTAATGGGCGAGGTCCTCGGGCCGCTTCCAGTGGAAATTGCGCAAGTGCCGGTCGACGTTCAGGGCCGGGTGGTGGCCCATCAGCACGCCGGTGGCTTCGGTGGCCTCGCCGATGCGGCCCAATTGTGCCAGCGCCGCGGCGCGGATCGCCAGCGCCTGCATGTGGTTCGGGTTGATGTAGAGCTGCTCGCGGGCCCATGACAGCGTCGCGTCGTACCGCCCCAACAGATAATGGCTGAAAGCGTTCAGCGCGGCCCATTGGTAGCGCGGGTCGCTGTTGTCGCGCTGTGCCGCCATCGAGAACAGCTCGATCGCCTCGCGGTGCTCGCCGATGACGAAATGGCAGATGCCGAGCACGCCGCGTGCGCCGTTGTCGTAGGGGTTGAGCGCGACGGCGCGCTTGGCGGCGTCCATCGCAGCCTCGTAATGCCCCTCCAGGGCATGTGTCCATGACAGGATCGAGAAGGCGAAGGAGGAGCGCGGGTCGAGCCGCACGCTGGTCTCGGCGAGCTTCATCGCCTCCGCCCACATCTCGCGCGTGCCCTTGATCCAGCCGAACTGGATGCTCTGGATCTGGATCGTGGCGAGATAGGCGTGCGCGATCGACAGTTTGGGGTCGACCTTGATGGCTTCCCGGAACAGGTCGATGGCGAGGTGCAGATCTTCCTTGGTCTGCCGGTAATAATGCGACAGCCCCTTGAGGAAGCGGTCCCAGGCGGTCACGTCGGTCGAGAGCCGGGCCGGGGCGGAGGCTTCCGCCCGGACGATCTCGGTAGCGATGGCGGCGGACAGATTGGTGGTGATCTCGTCCTGCATCGCGAAGAGGTCGCCGATGTCGCGGTCGTAGCGGCCGGTCCAGAGCTGCTCGCCGGTCTCCGGCGCGATCAGTTCGGCGGTGACGCGGATCTTGGCTCCGGCCCGCCGCACCGATCCCTGGATCAGATACGTGGCGTCGATCTCCCGCGCGATCAGCCGGGTGCTCACATTGTTGCCCTTGAAGGCGAAGGTCGAGTTGCGGCTCAGCACGCGATAGAACGATTGCAGCGACAGCGCGTGGATCAAATCCTCGGTCAGGCCGTCGGAGAAATATTCGTCCTGGGCATCGCTGAGATTGGCGAAGGGCAGCACGCCGACGATGGCGGTGCGGTACTGCTGCGAGAGCGCGGATGCCTCCCGCAGTTCGGGGGCGAGCGCCGGTGCGCCCTCCGGAGACCAGGTCCAGATCGCGACCGGGTCCTTGATGTTCTTGAAGCGATGGTTGCCGCCATCGACCAGCGGCACGGTCAGGTGTCGGCTGGCCTCCTTGTAGGCCTTGGCCGAGATCGCGAAGCCGCCGGGGCTCGCCACGGCTTCGAGGCGGACGGCAATGTTGACATCGTCACCGAACACCTCGTCCTCGTCGGCGATGACGTCGCCCATATGGATGCCGAGCCGGAACTGCATGGCGCGGTCGGCGGGCAGATGGTGGTTGCGCTCCGCCATCAGCGTCTGCATCGCGATCGACGCCTCGGTGGCGCCGACGATCGAGGGGAACTCGAGCAGGAAGCCGTCGCCGGTGTTTTTGACGACCCGGCCGCCGTGATTGAGGATGATGGGATGGATCGCGCTGCGGTGGGCCTTGAAGGCGGCATGGGTGCCGGCCTCGTCGCTGCCCATCATGCGCGAATAGCCGGCGACATCGGCGCAGACGATGGCGGCCAGACGTCTTTCCATATTCCGGGGCTCCAAGAGACCTGCAAGAGACTTGGAAGGGACCAAGGACCGGCCACGGCGTGGCAGTCGCCTCGAATCCCGCATATCAAGAACCCTGCCTTTATAGAGCAGATGCGGCCGAGCGATAGTATGATGCGCATTGCAAATTCGAAGTAAATCCTCTGCAAATCCGGCGGTGGACGGGGCCGGGTGAACCGACTAAGCCCGCCCTTTGAGAGGCGGGGCGGGGCCGCGGGGGCACCTCACATGCTGGGCATTCACGAGATCTGGCTCTTCATCCTGTCGGGCTTGCTGCTCAACATCACGCCGGGGCCGGACTCGGTCTATGTGATCGGACGCAGCATGCAGATGGGCTGGCGGGGCGGCGCCGCTGCCGCGCTCGGCATCAGTTGCGGCTGCTTTTTCCATGTCGCGGCCGCCGCGATCGGCCTGTCGGCCCTGCTGATGGCCTCGTCGACTGCGTTCTCGATCCTGAAGCTGGTCGGCGCGGCTTATCTGGTCGTCACAGGACTTCAGATGCTGTGGTCGCGGCCGGTGCTGGCAGCGGCTATCGACGAGCCGGTGCGGAGCTCGCTGCGAAGGGTCTTCCTCCAGGGTGTCTTCACCAATGCGCTCAATCCCAAGGTCGCGCTGTTCTTCCTGGCGTTCCTGCCGCAATTCGTCGCAGCCGATTCGCCGCACAAGCCGCTGGCCTTCCTGACGCTCGGCCTGATCTTCATCTTCACGGGGACGCTATGGTGCCTGGTGCTGGCGGCGTTCGCGGCCAAGGCCGCGCACCGCCTGCGGAGTTCGGAGGGCGCGATCGCGTGGGTTAACCGCGCGCTCGGCGGCCTCTTCATCTACCTCGGTATCCGCGTCGCCATGCTGGAGACGCGGTAGCTCGTTCGAACGAATGACTGGTGCAGCCCGCGATCGGCCAGGTAGAGGCCGCGCGGGAGGGAGGTCTCGATGGTTCGGGGAAGCTGTCTCTGCGGCGCCGTGCGTTTCGAGGTCGATCAGGTGCGCGCGCTGACGCATTGTCACTGCGCCAATTGCCGCAAGCTCACCGGCGCGGCCTTCGCCACCTACGCCCATGTCGACGCCGACAAATTTCGCTTCGTAGCGGGCGAGGACACGACCGTGGCTTATGAATCCGCGCCGGGAAGTTTCCGCTATCGCTGCAGGACCTGCGGCTGCCTGACGCCGGGCAGGGCTAGCTATCTGCCGACCGTCAGCATTCCCGCCGGCCTGCTCGACGACGATCCACAAGTCAGGCCTCGCCTGCATGTCTTCACCTCGTCGCGCGCGCCGTGGTGGACGATCCAGGACGATCTGCCCCAGCACGAAAAATGGGTGCCGGGCTTCGAACCGAAATCCTGAGCGTTTCAGGCAAACTCTTTCAGCAGCGCGCTGCCGGCGAGATAGAGGCCGAGCAAGATCATCGCGATCAGGAACCAGCGGCGAAACGCTTCCGCCGGCATCCGCGCCCGCACCGACTGGCCGATGAACATGCCGGCAAAGGCCGTGGCCATGCCGACGGCGCCCGGCACCGAGTTGGCCGGCGTCAGCAATCCGCCGGCGGTCAGGTTGAAGGCGAGCGCCAGCGTCGCGGTCGTGAAGAACACGCCGAGCGCTTGCACCAGCTCGTCCTTCTCCATGCCGATCGCCTGCATGAACGGCATTGAGGGGATCACCTGCACGCCGGTCGAGGCCGAGATCATGCCGGTGATCACGCCGACCACGCCGCCGACCCATTTCTCGTTCTTTGGCGCGACGTGGAACTGGAATTTGTTCAGCCCGATCACCGCGTAAATCACCAGCAGGGCGCCGAGCACGATCGTGCCGTAGCGCGCATGCGGGCCGGTCAGCGCGCCGGCATTGAGCCAGCAGCCGATCACGGTGCCGATCATCAGCGGCCAAAGCCGCCGCAGGATATCGCGCAAATAGGGGCCGGCGAAGGTCTGCCAGATGTTGGTGACGATGGCCGGCACGATCACGATGGCGATTGCGCGGCTCGGGGCCATGCTCACCGCGAGCAGGCCCATGGAGACCGTCGGCAGGCCGAGTCCGACCACGCCCTTGACGAATCCGGCGAGCAGGAAGACGGCAGCGATGACAATGAGAAGCGGGTCGATCATGCCAGGCACATTGACCGAAGCCGCGCGCCGGCACAATCTGGAGGTTACGGAGACAGCCTTCGTCCCTGACGAAAGCTGCGGAGACCTGCCATGCGTTTCGACCTCGTCGACCTCCAGCTATTCATCGCGGTCGCCGACCAGCGCAGCATCACCCGCGGCGCGGAACGGTCACATCTCGCTTTGGCCTCGGCCAGCGCCCGCATCAAGGGGCTCGAGGACGCGCTCGGCGTCGCGCTGCTCAAGCGCGGGCGCCGCGGCGTCGAACTGACCGCGGCGGGCGAGAGCCTGCTCGACCATGCCAGGCTCGTGATTCACCAGATCGACGCCATGCGCGGCGACCTCGCCGGATTTGCGAGTGGTGTGCGCGCCAGCGTGCACTTGCTCGCCAACACCTCCGGGCTGTCGGAGCATCTGCCGAAGGCGCTCGCCGGCTTCCTGCGCGAGCATCGCGACGTTGCCATCGATATCGAGGAGCGCGAGAGCACCGATATCGCGGCGGCGATCACCGCGGGTGCCGCCGATCTCGGTTTTGCCGCCGAGCATGCGCTGCCCGATCATATCGAGCGCTTCGTTTTCAGCGAGGACCGCCTGACCCTGGTCGCGTCGCGCCGCGGCCCCTTCGCCGGCCGCCGCCAGATCGACTTCCAGGAGGCGGGCGCTTGCGACTTCGTCGGGCTGACCAGCGCCACGGCGCTTCAGGTCCACATCTCCAAGCATGCCGCACGGCTCGGCATGCGTCCGCATTTCCGCGCGCGATTGCGCGACTTCGACGCGATCTGCCAGATGGTCGCCGCCGACGTCGGCGTCGCGCTGGTGCCCGAAGCCGCCGCCCGCCGCTGCGCCAAGCTGATGCCGCTCGCCATGGTCCGCCTGCGCGATGCCTGGGCCAACCGGAGACTCGTGATCTGCGCGCGGAGTTTCAAGACGCTGCCACGGCCGGCGAAGATGCTGGTGGAGCATTTGCGGGCCGAGGCGGTGTGATGGGGGACCCCACAAATTCGTCATGCCCGGGCTTGTCCCGGGCATCCACGTTCTTCGTGCCGAGTGGGAGAGACGGTGGATGGCCGGGACAAGCCCGGCCATGACGGTTGGCCTACTTCGCCGTCTCGACCCCGGCGTCCTTGATCACCTTGGTCCATTTCGCGGTCTCATCCGCGATGAACTTCCGGAAATGCTCTGGCTCGTCACCGACAAGCGTCGCGCCCTGGGCGGCGAGCTTTTCCTTCACGCCGGGATCCGCCATCGCCCTCGTCGCAAGACCATGCAGCGCCGCGATGATCTCCTTCGGCGTGCCCTTCGGCGCAACCATGCCGTACCAGTTCTCGATGCGCAGGTCAGGAAAGCCCGCTTCCGCCGTCGTCGGCACATCAGGCGCGGTCGGCGAGCGCTCGGCCGAGCCGACCGCGATCGGCCGCAGGGCGCCTGCCTTGACCTGCGGCAGCAGCACCGGCAGGTCCAGGAACGTCATCTGCACCTGCTGGCCCAGCAAATCGTTCACCGCCGGCGCGGCGCCGCGATAGGGCACGTGCACGATGTCGATCTTGGCCGTCAGCTTGAACAATTCACCGGCCAGATGCGGCAGGCTGCCGGGGCCGGAGGAGGCGAAGTTGAGTTTTCCGGGCTGCGCCTTGGCCAGCGCGATCAGTTCGCCGATGTCCTTGGCCGGCACGTTGGTGGCGACGACGAGCATTTCCGGCACGGTCGCAACCAGCGTCACCGGGGTGAGATCGTTCAGCGTGTCGTAGGCGACCTTCTCCATGCTCGGGCTGATCGCAAGCGCGCCCGCGCTCGATATCGCGATGGTGTAGCCGTCAGGCTGGCTCTTGGCGACCGCGTCGGTGCCGAGCACGCCGCCCTGGCCGCCGCGATTGTCGATCAGCACCGGCTGGCCCGACAGCTCCGACATGCGCTGGCCGATCACGCGGGCGATGATGTCGTTGGGGCCGCCGGCCGGGAACGGCACGATCAGCTTGATCGGCTTGGTGGGGAAATTCTGCGCGGACGCCAGCGTCGGCAGCAGCAGGACCATAAGGAGGAGCGTGCGGCTGATCTTCATGCGGGCTCCTGCAGGCTTCTTGACGGCCTATTGGTTGAGCAGCTTCAGTGCTTCTTCGTGAACCCGGGCGTCACCGGCGGCGATGATGCGGCCGCCGCCTTGCGCCGGCTTGCCTTCCCAGGTGGTGACGACACCGCCGGCGCCGGTCACGATCGGGATCAGGGCCGCGATGTCGTAGGGCTTCAGCTCGGTCTCGACCACGAGGTCGACGTGGCCGGCCGCCAGCATGCAATAGGAGTAGCAATCGCCGCCATACCGCGACAGCCGCGCGTTCTTCTCGATTCGGCCGAAAATGGCGCGGTCGCGCTCGTTCATCAGCAACGGGCTGGTGGTGTAGGTCGTCGCTTCCGAGAGCGAAGCGCAGCGGCGGACCTGGAGCCGGCGCTCGCCGGAGGGGCCTTTGTAAGTGGCCGAGCCGTTGTCGCCGGAGAAGCGTTCGCCAATGAAGGGCTGATGCATCATGCCGTAGACCGGCGTGCCCTTGTGCAGCAATGCGATCAGCGTGCCCCAGATCGGAAAGCCGCCGATGAAGGATTTCGTGCCGTCGATGGGATCAAGCACCCAGACATAGTCGGAATCCTCGCGCTCGTTGCCGAATTCCTCGCCGACGATGCCGTGCTGGGGGAAGCTGGCCTTGATCAGCCGCCGCATCACCGCCTCGGCGGCGCGGTCGGCCTCCGTCACGGGATCGAAATCCTTGGTCTTGCTCTTGTCGTCGATCGACAGCGAGGTGCGGAAGAACGGCAGGATGGTTTCGCCGGAGGCGGTCGCGAGCCGTCCGATGAAGGCGGAGAAGTCGATCACCGTCACGGCGTATCCTCAAAACGAAAGTTGGGTGAAGCTCGCTCCTGCCTAGCTTAAATCGCCTCTCGCGTGCAGCGCTGTCTTGATTTGCACCCTGGTATTTTGGATGCCGAAGTCGGCTGCCTCGTCACTGTCACATGGTGGCCAAATATCGATCATTGAGTTGAAAACTTAGTTCCGAACATGCCTTGTTCGTATGCAAATGACTATCAACCCATTGAATTTCCTTATCAAAGAAACTGAATCTGGGTTTCTGTATAAGCAATTGAGCCATGTGCGTTTTGCATGGGAAATGGCTCGAAAGCCCTTGCACTTTGTGCGTCGCGGCCGCATATTGTTGCGGTGCGGTAGCGCTCTGCGTTACCGCTGCCCTCCTTGGGCGTTTCCTCCCTAGACTTGGGCCGCTTCTTCATCAGAAGCGGCCCTTTTTTCTTATGGACTCCATCTTCACTTCAACTGCGCGAAAACGCGAAGCGAAGATTTGGCGGTCGATATGCTTGCAGCTGTGCCTGGTTGACCCGCGACGTGATCGCGCGGCGACGGCTTGCGCCTATTCTGCCGCGGCCTGGAACGGGCCGAGGTCGCCGAACGGGATCGTGGTCGCCAGCACGTCGGCGAGCACGCCGAAGTCGGAGGCAACCTGGCCGAAGCGCGGACCGCGCTCGCGCCGCCGCTCGTCCATGTAGATCCCGCGGTTGAGCTCGAGCTGCACGGCGTGCAGGCCGCTCGCGGGATTGCCGTAATGCTCGGTGATGAAGCCGCCGGCATAGGGCTTGTTGCGGCCGATCGAATAGCCGAGCCCGCCCATGGTCTCCTCGACCCTGTCGGCAAGCAGCGGCGTGCAGCTCGTGCCGTAGCGATCACCGATCACGATGTCGGGCCGGCGCGGCTCGTCGCGGGAAACGCCGACCGAGGGCATCGAGTGGCAGTCCACCAGCACCGCGGTGCCGAACATCTGGTGCACCTTGTTGATCAGCCGGCGCAGCGCGCGATGGTAGGGCTTGTAGAGCGTCTCGATCCGCGCCAGCGCATCGTCGACCACGATGCGGTCGCGGTAGATCTCCTGGCCGTCGCCGACCACGCGCGGAATGGTGCCAAGCCCGCCCGCGACCCGCATCGAGCGCGTATTGGCAAAGCTCGGCAGGCGGCCGGTGAACATGCGGGGATCGAGCTCGTAGGGCTCGCGATTGACGTCGACATAGGAGCGCGGAAAGTTGACCCGCACGGTCGGAAAGCCGCGATCGCTGAGATGGCCGATCAGCTCGTCCATGAAGGAGTCTTCCGAGCGCCGCAGCGTCACCAGATCGATCCGCGATGCGCTGAGGAATTCGTCCGGATAGGTCGAGCCGGAATGGGGCGAGTTGAAGATGACCGGCGCGCGCCATTGCGCGGGCTCCACGATCTCGAAGGCTGGCGACATGTCGCCGTCAAACCGGGTCATCTTCTCAGGCTTCGTCCCTTGTTCCAGGCTTGGTCCCTTGCGCCGCAGGATCCGCAAAGAGGCCCGGATCGAATGATTCGGCCGATCAAGCGGCTCTTATGTGTCGTCATTGTCCGGAATCGCAACCATTCTGCCAAGCGAAAAGATGTGATCGGCATTGGAACATGTCTTAACCGTGCGGGCAGCGAGGCGGGGACTGCACCGGGCGCCGCGATTGATTCGTGCCGAGATCAGGTTCACAAGGGGGCGCGCCGATCGGGCCAGGGTAAAGATTTTCACCCGAAATTTACCCTCTGTCGGGCTTAGTGAACTCTGCTGCCTTGTAATTGTCTTGGGGATTCGACGTTCCAGCCATGCCAAAGATCCTGCTCGCCGAAGACGACAACGACATGCGACGTTTCCTGGTCAAGGCGCTGGAAAACGCCGGTTTTCAGGTTTCGTCCCATGACAACGGCATGGCCGCCTATCAACGGCTCCGCGAAGAGCCGTTCGAGATGCTGCTCACCGATATCGTGATGCCCGAGATGGATGGTATCGAGCTCGCTCGCCGGGCTTCGGAACTCGATCCGGACATCAAGATCATGTTCATCACCGGCTTCGCCGCGGTCGCCCTGAACTCGGATTCGGACGCCCCCAAGAACGCCAAGGTGCTGTCCAAGCCCGTGCATCTGCGCGAATTGGTCAGCGAAGTGAACAAGATGCTGGCGGCCTAAATCGGCCCCCTTCGGTCCTTGCACCGGCTCCCCTGAGCCGTTATAGGGACCCGACCCGAACGCAAGTGGACTTTTAGGGCGCGTAGCTCAGCGGGAGAGCACTACCTTGACATGGTAGGGGTCACAGGTTCGATCCCTGTCGCGCCCACCACGCTTCGGCTTCGCGTGGCACAGCCTGAAAAAATGCCGCGAAGTGTGTCCGGCGTAGCTCGAAGAGCGTAGACGGACTTTAGAATCTTGCTCCAAAGGACGCAGGCGGGCTTGCAGCCGCGAGCTTCGGCTCGGCAAGCCCCTCCCTTCCGCGAGCCAGGCGTTTGACGCCTGGCACCCGGTCAGCCCCCAAGCTGTTCGCCTACCCCTGCAGGGCGGTTTGCATCAATTCACGTAATCCGAATCGTCCTTTTTTGCCCTTCGAAGGTCTCCAGCGCGGATTTTGCGAGAGGTAGGATTGGCTGTCGTGGACCAGCAGGCCGACGATCGTTTCGGCCACGATACGCCCACCAACCGGCCCTAGCTTGCGTGTCTTCACGCTCTTGGTTCCCTTCGTCGTCTCGATCGGGACCATGACCTCGACGGTCTCCGCGAGCACGTAAGTCCACAGCGGGCAGTTCTCCTTGAACGCCGGGTCGATCGTGTCGATCGATCCCTTGATGTCCTCCGGCTTGCCCGTGAATTTCCCGATCAGGATGTCCTTGTCCCTCATCGGCGCAAGCCCCATCGACTCGGCGATGACCTGTCCTGAAGGCAGCCGCATGCGCCAGCCGCGCAGCAGGTTGCGAGACGCCAGAATCGAGGGGTCGAAGCCGATCTCGTGCGGCAAGTGGCCGAGCGGATTCACCAGCGAGGTGTCGATCTTGTAGGCGAGCTGGGTCCGCGTCGTATTCGCCGCGTCGCGCGGCTCGAGGTCCATGAACAGATTCCAGTCGATCGCCCAGTTCGACGGAAACTTGCGGAAGCCCGTCAGCGCCTTGTTCGGGTTGGTTTCGAAGATCGCAAGCGGAGGAATCGTCTCGGACAGTCGGTAACCCGGCCGCACCATCGAATGGCCGAACCGGTAGGCGGCCGCCGAGAATTCCAGCGGCATGAAGGTTTCGTTCCTGGGCTTGTAGAATTTGAGATTCGGCTCGAACAGACCGGCTCCCATCGACGTCGGCAGAATGTCGTGCAGCACGTCGGCGGAGACGATCGCCGGCAGGAAATCGTGCAGGACGGCCCATTGGTAGTGGAAGCGGACCTCGCGCTGGACGTCCGCGAAGGAAGCTCCCGGCGAATCCGCGGCCAGCTTGTTGTGGAAGCGATGCATCAGGCCCTGGAATTGCGAGATGATCACGTTCTCATCGTTGCGGGGGTCGCCGATGATCGCGCGCTCGCGCGCGTTGGTCGTCTTCGGCTGGCTGCGGGGAAGGTCCCTGGCGCGCGGGTTGGCGGCCGCTCCGGTCAGGTCCAAGCCAAGTATGAAGGATCTCCCGTCTTCGTACAGATAGGGCTGATCGTCGGGGCCGCGACCGTAGACGTTGTCGAGGTCGAATTTCGGCGTGCGATAGTCCTGCAGCGCGTCCGGATCGTTCTGGCGTTGCAGGCTGCTGGCGGGATCGAACGTGAGGTCATGGTCGATGAACTGGCCGAAATAAGTATAGGCCGCGGGAAGCCCGCTTTCCTCGTCGTCCTCGCCGTCCTTGATGGGATCCGGGTCCGCAATCATGGCCTGGCCCAGCTTGGTCAGCGCGGCGACCGACGCCGCGTCATCGGCGCCAAAATCCGCAGGCGGCAGAGCCCGGAACATGCGTCCGAATGGCCCCTCGAACAGAAGCGAGCTGCGGGAAAGCGTCGATCCGCGTACGCCGACGCCGTGGGGACGCACTTGACGTGTGCTCATGAAAATTCTCCTTGAAAATGGACCGGAAAAACACCGAAATATCCGCCCCATGCCGGCATCACACGTCGTTCACGCGCGGCGATCCGCGCGTGTTGGCGTGTGAGCATCGAGCGGTCTCACGTCGCTGGTCTTGCCGGCATGCTGCACGCAGCAGCGTGAATCGATCGTGATTTTCAGCTTGCGGTCCGGGCGTATATCCGCATCGCGCCATGGCGCGGCCAACGCGCCGGCGCGATGCGGGCGGGTCAAGGCGAAGGAATTCGCACGAGTCAGCCGAACCTGGTCATCGTTCCGAGCAGCAGGTCCTTCAGTCCGGTCGGATAGAGGCTCGGTCCGCCGTCCACGTCGAGATCGGCGAGGTCGAACCAGCGGGCGGTGATCTGCTCGCCGTTGTCCTCGCGAAAATCGATGCGGTCCTGGGCGCTGAAAGCGCGCTGCGGAAATGCGACCTCCGCGATGAACATGATTTCGTGCCCGGTCGATCCCTCGTGCACGAAGATGTTCTCCATCGTCAACGGCTCGCCTTCGATGGTGATGTCGATGCCGAGCTCTTCGTTGAACTCCCGCGCGAGCGCAGTCCGCCAGCTCTCGCCGAACTCGATCTCGCCGCCGAGCGGACGCGCGCCCTTGAGGCGACCCGCATCGTCGCGCACTTCGGCCGCGAGCAGACGCCCGTCCCGCCAGTGCAGGCCGAGCGCGACGACTCTGATGTGGGGATGAGGGCGCCATGTGGTCATGGAGCACCGATATTCCGTGTCGCCCTTGCGCGCAACGGTGACCGCCCTCATCGACCGGCGGCGTGACCATGCCATTGCAGCGCTGGCGCCGAGATATCCGGCAAGCCCAGGAGATTGATCGCGCGGCAGGCGATCTGGTCGACGATCTCGGCCAGCGACTGCGGGTTCAGGTAGAAGGCCGGCAGCGGCGGCGCGATGATCGCGCCGATCTCGGTGGCCTGGACCATCGCGCGGAGATGCCCGAGATGCAGCGGGCTCTCGCGGACCAGCAGCACCAGACGCCGCCGTTCCTTGAGCTGCACGTCGGCGGCCCGTACCAGCAGATTGTCCAGCTGCCCGAAGGCAATGGCCGACAGCGTGCGGATCGAGCACGGCGCCACGATCATGCCGCCGACCGGAAACGAGCCGCTGGCGATGCTGGCGCCGATGTCGGACGCCGCGTGGTCGCGAAAGGCGAGCCTGCGCAGCCGGGGCAGTGCCTCGGCGCCGACCTCCTCGGTCAGCGTGCGCTCGGCCGCCGGTGAGACCACCAGATGCACCGCGCAGTGCGGATTCTCCGCCAGCCGCTCGACGATCCGCACGCCGATGGCCGCGCCCGAAGCTCCGCTGATGCCGACGATCACGCCATGCCGCACGCTCATGCGGGCTCGCTTATATGCGCTCCGCCGAGGCCGAGCGCAGGCCATAGCCCATCAACCCTGGCGATCACGGCGGGATCCATCGCCATCGGCTCGCCCCACGCCCGCTCCGTCTCCGGCGGAATTTTTGTCGTGGCGTCGATGCCGAGCTTGCCGCCAAGGCCGGATTTCGGCGAGGCGAAGTCGAGATAGTCGATCGGCGTGTCCGGGATCGTGACGAGATCGCGCGAGCTGTCGCTCCGCGTCGCCACCGCCCACATCACCTCGCGCCAGTCGCGAATGTCGATATCGTCGTCGACCACGATCAGGAGCTTGGTGTAGCTGAATTGCGGCAGCATCGACCACAGTCCCAGCATCAGCCGCCGCGCCTGGCCGGGATAGCGCTTCTTGATCGATGCGATCGCGATCCTGTAGGAGCACGTCTCCGGCGGCAGCCAGCAGTCGGTGACCTCAGGGAATTGCTGCCGGATCAGCGGCACGAACAATCGGTTCAGGGCCTCGCCGATCCGGGACGGCTCGTCCGGCGCCCGTCCGGTGAAGGTCGACAGATAGATCGGCTGCTGGCGCGACGTGATCGCGGTGACCCGCAGCACCGGAAATTGCTCGACCGAATTGTAGTAGCCGGTGTGATCCCCATAGGGCCCCTCGGCCGCCGTTTCGGTGGCCGAGACGAAACCTTCGATGACGATCTCGGCTCTGGCCGGGACTTCGAGCGGAACGGTGAGGCAGCGCGTCAGCTCAGGGCGCTCGCCGCGCAGGATGCCGGCGAAGCGCAGCTCGGAGATCGCCTCGGGCAGCGGCAGCACGGCGGCGAGAATGGTCGCGGGGTCGGCGCCGATGACGATCGCAACCGGCATGTCGCGATTGTGCGCCTTCCATTGCTGATGATGCCGGGCGCCGCCGCGATGGGCGAGCCAGCGGATGATGGCGCGGTCGCGGCCGAGGATCTGCATGCGATAGATGCCGACATTCTCCTCCTGGTCCACGGTCCGCGATTCCGGCGGCGCGGTGATGACCAGCGGCCAGGTGATCAACGGCGCGGGCTCGCCCGGCCAGCAGATCTGCGCCGGCAGTTTCGCCAGATCGATGTCGTCGCCCATCGCGACGCGATCCTGCACCGGCGCCGCGGCGCAAGACCGCGGCCGGGTCGCAAGCGCGGCGCGGGCCAGCGGCAGCTTGCGCCATGCGTCCCGAACGCCATGCGGAGGCCGCGGCGCGCGCAACTCGGCGAGCATCGCGCCGAGCTCGTCGAGCCGGTCGGGCGTGATGCCCATGCCCCACGCGATCCGTTCCACCGTGCCGAACAGGTTCGTCAGCAGCGGCATGTCGGATGGAAGGCCGTCGGCCCTGACCGGCCGTTCGAACAATAATGCCGGGCCGTTCTCGGCAATGACGCGGCGGTGGATTTCGGTGATCTCGTGGACCACGGAGACCGGTTCGC
Organism: Bradyrhizobium betae; assembly: GCF_008932115.1. Classification (NCBI taxonomy): domain Bacteria; kingdom Pseudomonadati; phylum Pseudomonadota; class Alphaproteobacteria; order Hyphomicrobiales; family Nitrobacteraceae; genus Bradyrhizobium; species Bradyrhizobium betae. The sequence continues at coordinate 2,256,287 of NZ_CP044543.1, read as the reverse complement.
GAATCCGTCGCAACTGTCCCTTGCCTTCGAGGAAGCGCACGAAGTCGGTCAGATCGCGAAAGCGCGGAACGTCACGTTGCAAGCGGGCAGCCTCCCGAAAAAGCGGAAGCTAGCCGGCGCGATTTCGGTCTTCCTTGTTCCCGCTCAAATACATTCGCGTGCAATCGGTTCAGATGACGCGATGACTCATCCGTCCGTTTCGTCCGGTCCATTGCCGGTCATTCCGCCGCTCCTCGCGCTCGCGATCCGCCCCTTGCCGCTGCTGCCGCTGCAACTCGTTCTCAGCGGCTTCCTCGCGCGCATCCTCCGGCGCCATCCCGGCCTGCTCGACAGGCTGGGGGATCATCGCCGCGCGCGGTTCGGGATCAGGCCGCTCGATCTGCCGTTCGGCTTCATCGTCGAGGCCGCCCCGCCGCGACTTCAGGTGGTGCGCGAGCTGCCGCAAGGCCTCGATGCCTATGTCTCCGCCTCGCTCGCGAATCTGCTGGCGCTGGTCGAGGGCCGGGTGGACGGCGACGCGCTGATGTTCTCGCGTCAGCTCGGAATCGAAGGCGACATGGAGGCGGTGCTCGCCTTGCGCAACGCGATCGACGATGCCGGGCTCGATCTCGCCGCGGAGCTGGCGTCCCTGTTCGGTCCGCTGGGCGAGCCGGCCAGGCGCTCGTTCGACATCGCGCGCGACAGGCTGACCGGCGCGTCCCGGGAGTCCAGGTGATGGAGCTGATCTGTCCGGCCGGGACGCCGGCCGCGCTGCGGAGCGCCATCGAGGCCGGCGCCGACGCCGTTTATTGCGGCTTCAACGACGAGACCAACGCGCGCAATTTCCCGGGGCTGAATTTCAGCCGTGATGAGCTGCGCAAGGGGATTGCCTTCGCCCATGGCCGCGGCGCGCGCATCCTCGTTGCCATCAACACCTTTCCGCGCGCCGCCTCCGTGGCGCTCTGGCAGCGCGCGGTGGACGATGCCGTCGACGCCGGTGCCGATGCGCTGATCGTCGCCGACATCGGCCTGATGGACTATGTCGCAAGCCGCCATCCGCGCCAGCGCCTGCATGTCTCGGTGCAGGCCGCGGCGGCAAATCCCGATGCCATCGCGTTCTATGTCGAGACCTTCGGGGCGCGCCGCGTCGTGCTGCCGCGCGTGCTCAGCGTTTCGGAGATCGCCGAAATCACCCGCGAGACGGCCTGCGAGACCGAAGTGTTCGTGTTCGGCGGCCTTTGCGTCATGGCCGAAGGGCGCTGCTCGCTGTCGTCCTATGCCACCGGGAAGTCGCCCAACATGCAGGGCGTCTGCTCGCCCGCGAGCCACGTGGCCTATGAGGAGACCGCCAAGGGAACGACGTCGCGGCTCGGCGGCTTCACCATCAACCGCTTTGCTCCGCAGGAAGCCGCGGGCTATCCGACCCTGTGCAAGGGCCGCTTCTCCACCGCGCATGGCGACGGCTATATCTTCGAGGATCCCGTCAGCCTCGATGCCACGACGCTGCTCGGCGGACTGCGCAGCGCCGGCGTCGCCGCGCTGAAGATCGAGGGGCGCCAGCGCGGACGGGCCTATATCGAGAGCGTGGTCCGCCACTTCCGCCAAGCGCTCGATACGCTGGAGGATGGGAGCGAAGCCGATATCGTGAGCCTGAAGCCGTTCACCGAAGGCCAGGCCTCCACGCTCGGTGCCTATCGCAAGACGTGGCGATGAAGGATTTGGCGATGACCATGATCGGCTCGCCACCCATGAAGGAAATCCCGATGCAACTCAGTCTCGGCCCGGTCCTCTACAATTGGACGCCGGAACGCTGGCGCGATTTCTACTTCCGGATCGCCGACGAGGCGCCGGTCGATGTCGTGTCCGTCGGCGAGATCGTGTGCTCGAAACGGTCCCCCTTCTTCGCGGAGCATCTGCCTGACGTGATCGAACGCCTGCAGCGGGCCGGCAAGCAGGTTTTGCTGGGCTCGCTGATCCTGGTGTCGCTGCGGCGCGAGCGGCGTCAGACCGAGGAAATGTGCACAGGTGACGACGCGCTGGTCGAGGTGAACGATCTGACCTGCCTCCGGTCGATCAAGGGCCGGCCGCACGCGATCGGGCCCTACGTCAACATCTACAACGAGACCAGCGCAGCTTTTCACGTCAGGCAAGGCGCCGCGCGCATCTGCCTGCCGCCCGAGCTGCCGATCTCCTCAGTGGCCGTGATCGCCGCGGCGCTCCCCCAGACCGTGATCGAGATATTTGCCTTCGGCCGGGTGCCGCTGGCGATCTCCGCGCGCTGCTACCACGCGCGGCTGCACAGGCTCTCCAAGGACAATTGCCGCTTCGTCTGCGAGAAGGACCCCGATGGCCTCGCGCTGAAGACACTGGACCAGCAGGATTTCCTGACCATCAACGGCGTCCAGACCCTGTCGCACGCCTGCACCAATCTCGTCGGCGACATCGCCGCACTGCGCGAGGCCGGTGTCGGCTCGCTGCGCCTGTCGCCGCAGGATTGCGACATGGTCGAGGTCGCAAAGACCTTTCGCGACGTGCTCGACGGGCGCAGGCCGGCCGACGAGGCGGGCGACCGCCTGTCCGGGCTCTATCCCGGTGTCGCCTTTGCCAACGGCTTCCTGCGCGCCCAGCCCGGCTTTTCCTTCGCGCGAGCCTAGGGCGTGTACTCATAATGGCTGGATGGGAAGTCTGCTTCCGGGAGCACAGCAGACCAATTGTGCTCAACGTGAGTTCTTCGGATTTTGACCCAAAGCGGATCACCCGCATTTACAATGCATTTAAAACTCAAACGCTCGCTGTCACACGGAGTATTTTTTCTTTATACGCGCAATATCGTCAACCGACTCGACCCATTCTTCACTGAAGCCACAAGAGGCGCAAAGATATCGCGTTACCTTGGCGGCACTAAATATAGTCCCTCCAACGAGGATGTTGTTTCCGGCGCCAAAGGCACGAGCTTCGCCAGGAATGCGAATAATCTCGTTGCTTTGACACTTTGGGCAACTCTTGGAATTCTGCATCTTGTTCCTTTGTCCCGGCGCGCGACCGGCTCGTTGATCTTGCAGCAAGCCGTAGTGCGGCCGGATAGTCGCGTGTCGCTAGACCAGCCCCCCTCGGTTTGAATCGAGGGGGTCTTGAGTACCGAGGTGAGCGCCGCTCGTCCTCGAAGAGATCAGTAATCTGGATAGCCAAATGCTCTGTTGCAGGCGCGACGACCGCTGTTGTACCTGATTTCGTAGCCTGCCCTGCCGCCCCCATGGTCGCGAATCAATTCGGCGCGATAGGTCACAGTCTTGAGGCAGGCCACATAAGGCTTGTTGCTCATCCAATCGTAGGGTCCTGCGATTGCGGAAGATACCAATCCGGGCATCGCAGAGAGCGATACGGTCGCAGTCACCGCGATGAACGCTATGCGTGAAAGGTTCATTTTCGTGATCCCAAATCAGGCTGCACTATCGCTTGCCTGTGCCGACCACCGTGGATGCTTTTGGAGATCTCGTATGTGATGCGTGTCACGTTGGCAGGCCTGCCTACATATTTCGTCGCATGACGTTCGATGACGAACAATATCGTTCAGTATCCTAGAGGAGATTGCGTACCGCTTCTTCCGCTTGTGGCCCGTAACGGACCTCCCGGCATGTCTGCTTCTGGGCCGCTACTGGGGCACAAGCGGACATTAAGCGCCGGCCCACTTTCTCGATTTACGAGTACACGCCCTAGCTCGCCAGGGATCAATTGAACAGATACCTCTTCACTGTCGCTTCGTCCCACGCGATCCCGTTGCCGGGCTCTTCGCTCGGCAGTGCAAAGCCGTCCTTGATCGTCAAACGCGTCGAAAGCACCGCATCGGCCCAGTCGACATATTCCAGCCAGTGCCCGGTTGGGGTCACGCAGAGCAGGTGCGCGCTGACCTCCGAGAACAGATGCGTCGACATCTCGATGCCGGCGGCGTGCGCGAGCGAGGCGGCGCGGAGCCAGCCGGTGACGCCGCCGATGCGCTGAACGTCCGGCATCACGTAGTCGCAGGCCTCGGCGGCGAGTGCGATCTGCATGGAAAAGGTGCTGTCGAAATTCTCGCCGATCTGGAGCGGCGTGCCCAGCGCGTCAGCGATGCGCGCGCAGCCCTCATAGTCGTCGTGGCGGATCGGCTCCTCGATCCAGGTCAGGCCCTCGTCGTCGAGCATCTCGCCGCGGCGGATCGCCTCGGTCACCGTCAGCGCCTGGTTGTAGTCGCACATCAGCGTCACACGATCGCCGACGGCCTTGCGCACCGCGCGCACGACGGCGAGGTCCTCACGCGCATCGGGCCGTCCGACCCGGATTTTTGCCGCCTGAAAGCCTTCGGCCAGCAGCTTGTGCGCTTCCTCGACCGCGGCGCCCGCCGGCATGATGCCAAGCCCCTTCGAATTGTAGGCCTTGACCGGTTTTGGCGCGCCGCCGAGCAGGCGGGCGAGCGGCAGCCCCTTGCTGCGCGCCAGCGCATCCCATGCCGCCATGTCGATGCCGGACTGCGCCAGCCGTTGTAACCCGGCGAGTCCGAGCAGCGTGAAGCGCTGGGTCAGCTTGCGCTCGATCTCGAACGGCAGCAGCTCGTCGCCGGCCAGCAGCTCCGACATCTCCGTGACCATCGCCGTCAGCGGCTTCAAGGCCGACGGCGTGATCGAGAACAGATAGGCATGCCCCACGGCGCCCTGATCGGTCTCGCAATCGATCAGGACCAGCGGCGCCCTGGCCACAGCTCCGGTTGAGGTCTGGAGCGGCAAATTCATCGGCACGATCACGGGACGCGCGACAAAGCGTCTGATGCGGATGGTCTCGGTCATCTGGAGGGTCTCCCGGCGGAGTGAATGCAGGTCTATGCGGATCTTAAACATTCGTCATGAAACGAAAAGGTGCATTCCGGCGACCACCATAAAAGGGGGTTGCGCGGGCGCGCGTTTCTTGGCTCTGTGCCGCCGCATGTTGTGCCGCAAATCCCCGGACTTTGCGACAAAAACGCACAGGACGGAGCCACAGAGTGAAACAAGGGATTGCCGAAGAACAGCGCAAGAGCGGCCTGCTCACCGGAGCCGTGATCGCTTTCCTCCTGCTCGCTCTGCCGCTCGCGGTGTGGCTGGACCTGACCGAGCTCAGCAAGACGGCGCTGCGCCGGCAGGCGGTCGATCTCAATTCCGTCATCACCAGCGTGCGCAGCTACTACGCGTCCAACGTGGTCGGCCGCGTGCTCGCGAACCCTGATGGCACGACAAAGGTCGTCCATAATTACGAGTCCATCCCCGGCGCGATCCCGATTCCGGCGACGCTGTCGCTCGAGCTCGGGCGGGTGATCGGCGCGCAGCAGGAAAACATCACCTACCGCTTCGTCTCGGACTTCCCGTTCCAGAACCGCGCCCCGCACCAGCTCGACAAGTTCGAGAAGGACGCGCTCGACGCGCTCCGCAAGGACCCCGAGCAGAAGATCGTCGAGACCGAGACCTCGCTGTTCAACGACAAGGTCCGCCTGGTCGCGCCCGTCACGATGGGCCCGGCCTGCGTCAGCTGCCACAACAGCCACCCCGAAAGCCCGAAGAAAGACTGGAAGGTCGGCGACATCAGGGGCATCCAGGAGGTGATCATCGCGCAGCCGATCGCCGCCAACATCTTCTCCTTCAAGTTCCTGCTGGCCTATTTCCTGATCGCCGCCGGCAGCGGCCTGTCGTTCCTCTCGCTGCAGCGCCGCCAGGCCAGCCGCATCAAGGGCATGAACAAGGAGCTGGAATCCGCCAACGACTTCCTGGCCTCGCTCTCGATGAAGATCTCGCGCTACATCCCGCCGCAGGTCTACAAGAGCATCTTTAGCGGCCAGAAGGACGTCACCATCCACACCGAGCGCAAGAAGCTCACCATCTTCTTCTCCGACATCCAGAACTTCACCGCGACCGCCGAGCGGCTTCAGCCTGAATTGTTGACCCAGCTCCTGAACGAATATTTCACGGAGATGTCGGCGATCGCCCATGACTATGGCGGCACCATCGACAAGTTCATCGGCGACGCCATGCTGATCTTCTTCGGCGATCCCGAGACCAGGGGCGACCGCGCCGATGCGCAGGCCTGCCTCCAGATGGCCTGGCGCATGCAGCACCGTCTCATCGAGCTCAATGCGAAGTGGCGCGCCTCCGGCATCGAACTGCCGTTCAAGGCCCGCATCGGCATCAATTCCGGCTATTGCAATGTCGGCAATTTCGGCAGCAGCGACCGCATGGATTATACGATCATCGGCGCGGAAGCGAACCTCGCCGCACGCCTGCAATCGATCGCCGAGCCCGGCGGCATCGTGCTGAGCTACGAGACCTTTGCGCTGGTCAGCGACATCGTCCGCGCCCACGCGCTGCCCGCGATCACGATGAAAGGCATCAGCCGTGAGGTGATTCCGTATTCGGTGGATGCGCTGAACGATGCCGCGGCGGAGCGCAGCGGTGTCATCACCGAGCGCGCGCCGGGGCTCGAGCTCTACCTCGATCCGGCCGTGGTGAAGTCAGGCGATGCCGCACGGGTGCGCTCGCTGCTGGAAAGCGCGCTGGCTGCGCTGAAGCCGGCGTGAGGGGCGTTGTCTCTTCCCATTGAGAGCGAGCGGTGTTGCACCTCCGCCTGCCATGATGCAGCTTGTTGCGCCAAAGCCTCCACGCCGTCATGGCCGGGATTGTCCGGGCCATCCACGTCTTGTCATGCGCTACGAAGAACGTGGATGCCCGGGACAAGCCCGGGCATGACGAGTTACCGACAGATGCACAAATTCAGCCGCGCCCCCTACGGCAGCCCCCGCGCCTCCAGCTGCTTCACCAGCAGCAGCGTCGGCTCGGCGAGACTGTCGCCGGAACCGTCCAGCCCGAATGCTCCGGCGATGCCGCCGCGGCTGCGCAGCAGCGCGGCGCGCGGGCAGTGGCCGGCGCCGCAGAGCGTCTTCTTCAAGGTCTCGCCCTGTGCCACGACACCGGCGGCATCGTCCGACGCCCAGGCCAGCACGATCGGCACGTCGACGTTGAGAATGCCGGGAAACACCGAGCGCTTGTCATACTGGCTGGCATCGGTGCCGAGATAGGCTTTCACGCTGTCGCTGGCGTCCTTGCCGGCGCGATAGAAGCCGGACACCAGCACCACGCCTGCGACGTCGGCGCGGTCGGTCTGGAACTCGGGATGCGCGAGCAGGGTGGCGACATGGAAGGCGCCGGCGCCATAACCCACCGCGACGATCTCGCGGGCATCGCCGTTGAACAGGTCGATATTGCCGTGAACCCAGGACAGCGCCGCCGCGACGTCGCTCGCCCCGGTGGGCCAGGTCGCCGACGGCGCCAGCCGATAGTTGACGCGCACCCCGATCATGTCGTTGCGCGCGGCAAAGCACATGGCCTGGTCCTGGATCTCGCGCGAAAGGTCCGGCGCGGTGCGGTCGCCGGTGAAGGTGTCGCCGGCCACGAACAGCAGCACCGGCCGCGGCGTGTCCGCCTTGGTCGCGCTGGCGGCGACGTCGAGCACATTGGCTTCGCTCTCGCCGTAGCGCAGGCCGCGCGAGAAGGTGACCTGCTCGCACAGCCGCGCGGTGCCGCCGGCGGTGGTGTCGGAATCGGTAAGGCCTGTCAGGACGAGACCGGAGGGTGCGGTCAGCCGTGCCGGGACCGGACCGTGAGCGGAGGCCGCCGTAACGGTCAGAACGAGTAAGAAGACGAGATAGCGTTTCATCATGCTGGTGCCGGCCCTGTCACCAATATCGATCGGCGCTTTCGGCCTGTCTTGTCAAATCGCCTCTTTATTGATCGGGCGTGAGGCGATTTCACGGCACCCGGACTGGCCCCGCAACCCCATCGTGCTGGAGCCCGCGCGGCGCGCCATGGCCTCCAGCATCAGCCGGCCGGGTGCGGACCGGTGCCCTGGCGGTGCGGATATCGCCGGGCCGTCGATCTCTTCACGTCTGCCGATGATGAACACCGTAGCCTTACGGACGCTCGTCCGCGGCAACGGCTTTGACGGCAACGGTATCTCGGAATGGGAAACGCGCACCTCATCACGGTCGCGTTGCCCGTTTTCGATAGGGTTATTATCCCGGCGTTAGAAAAGCGATCTAGATACCGCCAAGCATCACAGCCGGCTTAACGCGCGTGTCAGAATCCGGCCAGAGTGTCGTGGATCGGTCAAATACACTGATAACTCGACTCGGCTACTAGCGGGCTCGCCGGCCGGATATCTCGCCGCGGGAGCACAGCATGTCTAACGTCATCCAATTTTGCTCGAAGCGAAGCGACGCCGACGCGTCGGGCGAGCGCCGCGATTTGTCCACCGAGATCAAGTCTGCGGCGTTGCGCGCCAGCGCGCGTGATGCGCTCGGCCTGCTGGCCCGTCAGTTTGAACTTGCCATCGAGCATGCACGCGCCATTGAGCCGCGAATTCACGATCCGAGGAAGCGTCAGGAGTTTTCCGATCAGGTCGAATTCACCCAGCGACTGCTGGATGTCGCCCACCTCAAGATCCTGCTGCTTTAGCAGCATCACTCCACTCGATTTTGCCCACGACCTCCATCGCCGGAAAGATGAACCATGCGTACCAATCTGCCTGTCACCGCCACCGAGTACCCCCTTGCGGACGAGACGATGATCGTCTCGAAGACCGATCTCAAGGGCAAGCTGACCTATTTCAACGACCAGTTCGTCGAAGCTTCGGGTTTCACCGAGCAGGAGCTGGCCGGACAGCCCCACAACATCGTGCGGCATCCGGACATGCCGCCGGAAGCCTTCGCCAATCTCTGGGAGACATTGAAAGCCGGCAAGCCGTGGGCGGGCGCCGTCAAGAACCGCCGCAAGAACGGCGATTTCTACTGGGTGCTGGCGAGTGCGACGCCGATCTGGGAGGGCGGGCGGGTGGTCGGCTACATGTCGATCCGGACCAAATTGCCGGCGGACCAGCGCGAAGAAGCGGAACGCGTCTATGCGGCGATGCGTGACAAGAAGGCCAGTGCCTACAAGATCGAAGCCGGTATCATCCGCAAACGTTCGCTGTTCGACGTGCTTTCCCCGTTCACGCGATCCCTGAAGGCGCGGCTGACCACGATGGTCGGCGTCCTCTCAATCGCCATGCTGGTCATTGGCACCGTAGGTCTCGTCGGGATGAGGGAGGTCAATCAGCGTACCAAGTCGATCTACGAGGACCGATCGGTTCCGCTGGCCCAGCTCTTCGAGATCAACGACCGCATGAAGGACAATTCGCTCATCATGCTGCGTGCGGCCATCGAGGGCCGCAACGGTCCGGAGCTTTCCAGCGTTCAAGGCGCCATCTCCGCCAACGTCGAGAGGATCGCCAAGCTGTGGTCGGACTATTTGGCCACATATCTTACGCCGGAGGAGAAATCGGTCGCGGATTCATTCGTGCCGAAGCGGATCGAGTATGTCGAGCGCGGTCTCAAGCCGGCCCTGGGGATGCTGGCGGATCGCAGATATGACGAACTGAATGCTCATTTGACCGGCAAGCTTGCCGAGCTGTTCAAGGCTGCCAAGACTGACATGGACCGGCTGGTCGCGATCCAGGTCGACGAAGCGAAGGTCGAGTACGATGCGGCGGAACGGTCGTTCCTGACCGCAAACGTGGCTGCGATTGCCGTACTGTCTCTGGGGCTTCTCTTCGCCATCCTGCTTTCCGTGGCCACGGTCCGCGCGATCACCAGACCCCTGGCACATTTGAACGACGTTCTGTCGCGGATCGGGCAAGGACTGTTCAACAGTCGCGTCAATGTCGAGCGTGATGACGAAGCGGGGGTGGCGTTGCGCGGTCTTCAGGCGCTTCAGGCCAAGCTCGGCTTCGATCGCGAGGCGCAGCGAGACCTCGAGCAGCGCACGGCCGCCCAGCGCCGGATCGACATGCACAGACTGGCCGGGGAGTTCGAAGCTGCCGTGGGCGACATCATCGAGACGGTTGCCTCCGCCGCGACCGAGCTCGAGGCGGCGGCAGCGACGCTGACCAACACTGCGGAGTCGACGCAGCAGCTTTCGATCGCTGTCGCGGCAGCATCCGAGGAGGCGTCGACCAACGTCCAGTCCGTCGCGTCCGCGACCGAGGAGATGTCCTCATCGGTGACGGAAATCAGCCATCGGGTGCAGGATTCCGCCAGGATGGCGGCCGAGGCCGTCAGTCAGGCCCGGCAGACCAACGACCGCGTCAGCGAATTGTCGCACGCCGCCACCCGGATCGGCGATGTCGTCGAACTGATCAACAATATCGCCGGGCAAACCAATCTCCTGGCACTGAACGCGACCATCGAAGCGGCGCGCGCAGGTGAAGCCGGCCGCGGCTTTGCCGTGGTGGCCGCAGAGGTCAAGGCGCTGGCCGAACAGACCGCCAAGGCCACCGGCGAGATCAGCCAGCAAATTGGCGGTATCCAGATGGCAACGAAGGAATCCGTGACGGCGATCGAGGCGATCGGCGGAACGATCGGCAGTCTATCCGAGATATCGGCGGCTGTTGCCGCAGCCGTCGAAGAACAGGGCGCCGCGACCCAGGAGATTTCGCGCAACGTGCAGCAGGCCGCGAAAGGTACGCAGGACGTGTCCTCGAATATCACCAACGTGCAGCGGGGCGCTTCGGAAACAGGGTCGGCGTCTTCACAGGTGCTGTCCTCGGCCCAGTCGTTGTCGATCGAGAGCAACCGGCTGAAAGCGGAGGTCGACAAGTTCCTGGTGACCGTGCGCGCGGCCTGATCGCGCCTGCCGGACGACGGTCCGGCCGCAGCGAACCGACGCCGCCGCGACCGCTACCGTGATGACTGCGCGCGCTTCAGCGTTTCGGACGGAAGCTCGCCATGGAGCCGCAGATAGTCCGAGGCGAAACGCCCGATGTTCTGGAAGCCGCAACGAAGGGCGACGCCCGTCACGCTAGTCGTTGCCACCGGAGATCGCAGCAGCTCGGCGGCCCGCTGCAGCCGCACCCGTTTCGCGAATTGGGCGGGAGATCCCTTGCCGGCCCGTGCGAACTCGCGAAACACGGTGCGAACACTGACGTTCGCGACGCCAGCGATCTCCTCCAGATCGATCGGTCGGTTCCAATTGGCCTCGATGAAGGCCTCGACCCTGTCGACGACGCCGCGCCCGGCGCCGCGCGGTTCACGTCTGAGCAGATCCGAGAAGTTGTGCTCGTGGGCCAGCAGAAATCTGACGACGAGATCGCGCTCGAGCTCGGCCTTGGCAAGCGGAGAATATTGATCGGCAAACGCTTCCAGCTCCTCGGCGAGATGGAAGACCTGGCGCCGCAGGAACGACATGCTGGACGGGTTCGGATCGCATTCGGCCAATTCCAGCCGCTTGTCACTTGCGTCGCCGGCGAGGGCCTTGATGATGCGTTCGAGCGCCGGCGTGTCGATCCGCAGGACCAGCTGCCGATAGTCCTCGCCGAACTCCAGTCGCAGCTTGGAGTCTCCGGAGACGACGGGTGTCCAGGCACCGATTGAAACGCTTCCGTGCGAGGTGGTGAAGTTCGCCCTGCCGTGAATGGAGAAGAACTGCCGCACGAAGCCCGCTTCGGGATATGTCACCGAGACCGGGCAATCATATGAGCAGAAGCCCAGACCGACGGCCGTCAGCTTGGCGTAATTGGCCCGGATTCCGAAGCTGCCATGTCCCTTGTCGAAGCCATCCGCGCCATAGACGCTGAACAGACGGTCGCGCGCGAGCTCACTGTCGTGCGAATGCACGGCCTCATACTTATCCAGATAAATGATGTCACCCGAACCCGGCAAACGAAGCACCCGAAACTACGAACGCAAATTACGCATCCATCGCGACAGTGCCACCAATCTCGAATTGCATTGTCTGACCGTCGCGTCGCTGCGTTGGATGTGTTCAGCAAACTGGCTGGGAAATCCGTTCGGATCGCGCGCTTCGAATGCATATCGGAAATCGGCAAATGGCAATGTGTGGACGTGATCTGGCCGATTCTGGACTGCGGTGAACGCCTGGCGCACTGATTTTGATTCCGCGCGGCCGGCATTCGTCTACACGTGGAGTGCCCGGGATTTCAGCGCCGAGTCCGCACTGGCGGTGTCGCCTGGCGATCACATTCCGCCAGCGCGGCGCTGTTGCTTCCGCCGCAAGCCCGGTTGCCCTCGGTCAATTCCCCGGCTGGAACGTGCAGTCCGCCCCGCTGCCGTCCTTCCGCCTGATCGCGTTGGGGTCGATCGTGCAGCTCAGCTTGGTCAGGCTCTCGAAATTCGATCCCGCCGCGCCGTCAGGCGGGACGCCGGCCAGTGCTTCGGTCGCGAAGATCTCGTTGGCTGTCGAGCCGTTCACGGTCCTGGTCTTCTTGCCGAAGGTCACTTCGCAGTTGCGCACCGTGATGTCGACATTGCCGCTGCGGCAGACGATCCTGTCGGCGGTCACCACGATCGGTTTCTTGTAGGGAATGTCGGCATTGGCGGCGAACAGGATCGCCACAGCTTTCTTCTCGGCGCCCGTCAGGCTCGGCGACAGCGGCGCGATCACGCCCGCCAGCGCCAGCGCCGTCGAGCCCGAGGCCTTTGCGGGTGTGGCGCCCGAGGCGGCGGCGGCGCCGGAGGCTGTGGTGGCGACAAGGGCACAGGCGAGGATCAGTCGGGCGGACGTCATTTTGCCTCCATGGAGCTGCGAGCTCAGGCCTTTGTCTTCCGCTTGGCGGCCTTCTCGGTGGTCTCTTTGGCCGCCTTTTGCGCCGCGAGACAGGCCTCGATTGCGCGGGGCAGTCTAGCACGCAACCGGATTCGGAACGCAAGCCGCGAGCCGCGCGGTCATTGCGTCGAGCGGCCATTTTGCACCGGCAGCTCAAACATTTGCGCGGCGTGACCCTGCCTCGGCAGCGACGAGGCTTTCTACTGTGCATGGGGTTGTTTTCGCAGTTTAGTTTGATCGCATGTCCGTGATGGAACCTTTTGCCGGCTGAAGCGACTTATCCATGACACGGGGAAACACGTGCGAGGCAGTCATGGCACAGAAGCATACCGCCGATCCCACCGAGATCATGCGGGCGACCGGTCATCCTGAGCTGGAATACGCCGCCGGCTGGACCATCGCCGGCCTGGTCACCATCGGCACCATCGTCGCCGCCTGGGTGTTTGCGATCTAGGCAGCCGGAAGCTGCAGCTCGAAGGCCGCGCCCTCGTCGGTCGGCTTGAGCCTGATCGAGCCGCCATGGCTCGCCATCACCGCGCGCGCGATCGCAAGCCCCATCCCGGTGCCGCCCTCGTCGCGGCGGGTGGTGAAGAAGGCATCGAAGATCCGGTCGCGGTTCGCCGCCGAGATTGTCTCGCCATCGTTGCTCACCGTCAGCAGCAAGGTCGTCCGCTCGTCCACCGCCTCCAACCTGATCGACCGCGCCTTGTGCCGCACCGCGTTGTCGGCGAGATGCGACAGCACGATCAGCGCCTTCTCGCCGGACATGCCGATCATCCGGTCGAAATTGCCGCTGGCCTCGATGGAGCTTTCCGGAAACCGGCTCCTGAGGTCGGCGATGACGGGTGCAAGCTCGGTGCGCTCGTTCTGCGGCAGGCTCTCGGCGCGCGCCAGCTCGCGCAGCCGCTGCGCCATCGCCTCCAGCCGCTGCGTGTCCGACAGGATGTTGGCGATGAAGGTCTTCTGCTCGGCCGGTGTCAGGCTCTCCGGCTTGCCTTGATAGGAATCCTGCAGCAGCTCGGCCGCGCCCCTGATCGAGGTCAGCGGCGATTTCAATTCGTGGGTGAGGTGGGCCGAGAACGTCGCGATATAGTCGGAGCGCCGCGCCAGTTGCTCGGCCATGCCGAGGAAGCTGTGCGACAGCTGGGCGAACTCGCGCGTGCCGTAATGCCGGAGCGGCCGGAAGGCCTCGCGGTCGCCGCGGCCGATCCGCGCGGCGCGATCGATCAGCTCGCGCATCGGCAGCGTGATGGTGCGGGAGAACACCAGGCCAATCGCGATCGTGCCGAGGATGACGGCAAGCCCGGCCAGCACGAACTTCGCCCGCTCCTGGTAGAGATGGTCGAAGATGTTGCTCGGCGTCCGCGTCGTGTAGATCACCCCCGCAACGCGGTTGTTGACGATGACGGGCATCGCCGAGAACACGGGGACGCCGAGGCCGCGGCTGAAGGAATAGATCGGCGGCGGCGGCTTGTCCGGCACGCGGTTGCGCAAGGTGGCGCGGTATTGCCCTTGCAGCGCGTCCGCGACCTCCTCGATATGGGCGAGCGACTGCCCGAGCTCCTGGCGCCCGGCGATCACCACGCCCTGCGGATCGAGGATCCGAAAGCCGGCCAGCGTCACCTTCTGGGTCTCGCGGATGATCGGCGTCAGCTTTGCGCCGATCTCGACATAGGCCGGTTGTGCCGGCTGGCGGGCGGCCAGCGCATCGGGACGACGTCGCAGCAGATCGTTGGCGGTGAGGTCGAGCGCGGGCCGGATCGGCGTGACCTGGTCGCCGGGGTCAGGCAGCACGTTCGGCGGCACCTCGGCGCCGAGCGTCAGGCCGTTGTCGAGCCTTGCGGTGACCTCCTGCGCATAGATCGTCGCGAGCACCCGGCTCTGCGCGATCAGCTCGGCCTGGGTCTGGCGGATCAGCTGGTTGTCGTAGAGGCGGAAGAAGAACAGCCCGACCAGCGGCAGCACGCCGACGGTGGTCAGCACCGCGAAGATGACCAGCCCGAGCGATGGCCGCCATTTGTCGGGCGCCGCGCTCATGCCTCTTTCTCGCAACGGCCGAGCTTGAAGCCGACGCCGTGGATGGTTTCGATCACGTTCTCGCAATTCAGCGCGGCAAGCTTGGCGCGGATGTTGCGGATGTGGCTGTCGATGGTGCGATCGGAGACCTGGATATTGAGCTGATAGGCCGCCCGCATCAGCTGCTCGCGGTTGAACACCGAGGTCGGCCGGGTCAGAAATGCGCGCAAAATGCCGAACTCGATCGCGGTCAGCTTCAGCGGCGCGCCTGCGAAGGTCGCGACATGCTGCTCGGGATCGATCAGCAGCCCGCCCTGCGCAAGTGCCGCCGGTCCTGCCTTGGCCTCGCCGTTGCGCGGGCCGAGGCGGCGCAGGATGACATTGACCCGCGCCACCAGTTCGCGCGGGCTGAACGGCTTGGTC
The DNA here is from genome assembly GCF_008932115.1 of Bradyrhizobium betae. NCBI lineage: Bacteria > Pseudomonadati > Pseudomonadota > Alphaproteobacteria > Hyphomicrobiales > Nitrobacteraceae > Bradyrhizobium > Bradyrhizobium betae. The sequence continues at coordinate 2,241,216 of NZ_CP044543.1, read as the reverse complement.
ACATAGTCGTCGCCGCCGATCTCGAGACCGAGGATGCGAGCTTCTCGCGGTCGTAGGACACCGTGCCGTCGGGCAGTGTCTTGGAAGCGTAGGAGAGCAGGCGATCGTAGCAATTCCAGGACAGGCCGTTCACGGTCTGGTTGGAGCCGACGCCCTGCATGTCCAGCGAGTTCGGCCCCAGTTCCTGCACCACCAGCAGCGTCTCAGCGCGCCCCTGCGCAGAGGCAAAGCGCGGCGCGACCGCGGTCATCCCGGCGACGCCGAGGCCACCGAGCACGACGCTGCGACGGGTCATATCGGAAGATGATGCGCTCATCGCTGTCTCCTCGTGAGAAATTCGGGTTACGAGGAGGCAAGGGGCATGCCACCACGAGTGTGCAGCTAGCTCGGTTGCGCGATCAACCCGTCGATCATCGCGCGCACGAGGCCCGCGATTTCCTTGCGCAGCGCCGGCAGCGGCACGGCCACCAGCTTTTGCTCGAGCCCCAGCGCCACCATGCCATGCACCGCCGAGAACAGGCTGCGCGCGGTGATGCCGAGCTCGTCCGGGCTGCGCTTGGGAAACAGAACAGCCAGTGGCTGGTAGACGTGCCGGAACAGCCGCAGCTGGTCGTCGGCGGACCAGTCGGGCACGGCTTTGTCAGTCTCCATACGGTGCTCGAACAGCGCGCGCCAGAGCTGGAGATTCTCCGCGGCGAAATCGCAATAGGCGATCGCGATGCGGACCAGGGTCTGCTGCGGCGACGGCTCGCCGACGCGCACTGCCGCGCTGAGCGCCTCGTCGAGCCGAAGCAGCGTGCGTGAGCCGACCCGCAGGATCAACTCGTCGACATCAGCAACGAGATTGTAGACCGCGCCATTGGCGCAGCCGATCTCGCGGGCCAGATCGCGGGTCTTCAGGCCGGCCAATCCGCGGCTCGCGATCATCCGCTCGGCCGCCAGGATCAGGTCGGATCGCAGTTTTTCTCGACGTTCCAAGGCTTTAGACATCTGTTAATCAAATTCTTGAGCGCTGCTCAAATATTTCTTGAACGATGTTCAAGGTCACTGCTACAAACCATCTGTGAGCAACGCTCATAACAGGGAGCAGCAGATGTTCAAGACCGTCATCACACTTTTCCGCGGCAGCGTTGCCGCCGCCGGCGAGGAGCTGGAGGACCGCACGGCGCTTCTGATCCTCGACCAGCAGTTGCGCGACGCGGCCGCCGCCGTCGAGCGCAGCAAGCGGGCGCTGGCGCTGGCGATCGCGCAGGACCAGCAGGAAGGCCGCAAGCTCGAGGCGACCATCGCCCGCATCGCCGATCTCGAGCCGCGCGCGGTTGCGGCACTCGATGGCGGCCGCGAGGATCTCGCCCGCGATGCGGCCGAAGCTATCGCAGGCCTGGAGGCCGACCGCGATGCGGCGATGACGGCGCGCGCGCTGTTCGCGACCGAGATCGCCCGCTTGAAACGCCACGTCGCAAACGCTCAAGCCCGGATCACCGAGCTCGACCGCGGCCGCCGTGTCGCCCGTGCCTCGGAAGCGGTGCGCTCGCTTCGCCGCAGCGAGGCCGCACGTCCTTACGAATCCACGCTGCCGGAGGCGGAGAGCACCTTGAGGCGCCTGCGCGACCGCCAGATGGAAGCCCAGGCCGCCGACGATGCGCTGGTCGAACTCGACGTGGCCACCGGCCCGCTCGCCACTGCCGAGAGACTGGCCGAGCAGGGCTTTGGCCCCCGGCTCAAGTCGACCGCGGACGACGTGCTGGCGCGTCTGAAGTCCAGGCGCATGCCGACCGATTGATCTCAAACCTCATCACCATTCCAACCAACAGGAGTCGATCATGAACCAGAACGGCCAGCCCCACAGCAGCGCCTGGGTGACCTTCACTTACGCGTCCTTCGCAGCCTCCGCCTTTCTCGTCGCCATCGGCATTTTCTTCCTGCCGATCGACCTCTGGATGAAGGGCTATCTCACCATGGGCATCGTCATGCTGATCCAGACCTGCATCACCTTGACCAAGACGGTCCGCGACAACCACGAGAGCAGCCGGCTGGTCAACCGTATCGAGGATGCCAAGGCCGAGCGTCTGTTGATGGAAGTCTCCAAGGCGGCTTGAAGAAGGCGGCTTGAACGAGCGCGTCGGAGAACGAAGCCAGTGCACCATACGGGGCGGCGGATGCTGCGGCATCCGTCGCTTCGTGAAGGTTCCTGGGAACTGCAGAGGGCCTGCATGTCGCCGGGATGTTTCCGACAAACGTCGAGGCCAGTGATGTGATTGTCGAGGTCAGGGCGGCCGTTTCGGATTGTGATTTCGACGCAGGTGCGATAAGGCTCGCCCGCATTCATTGCGGAGATGAGCCTTGTCCAAACAATCCCTGCGAGAGGAGGCCGAGCGCCTGATCCGCGAATCGATGGAAAAGAAGACCATCGTCGTCAAGCAGGGCGATACCCGTATCGAAGCCGTTTGCGGCAAGTGCGGCGCGCCGAACCGGGTGCAGGCCCCCAAGGGCCAGACCCGCGTCAAGTTTGCCTGCAAGCAATGCGGGCAGCAGCAGGAAACGCTGTAGGTTTTTTTCCCTCTCCCCTTGTGGGAGAGGGTGGCTCGCCGCACAGCGGCGAGACGGGTGAGGGGTCTCTCTCAGCAAGAGAGGCTGCTCTTGAGTTTGCGGATGCAACCCCTCATCCGGCGCTTCGCGCCACCTTCTCCCACAAGGGGAGAAGGAAGGGCAGCTACTCCCCCTTCACGAACTTCGCGAATGCATCCGCATAGTCCGGATGCCAGCGCGATAGCGGCGGACGGTTCTCGACGATATCGCCGGCGGCCCAGAGCATGCGCTTCTCGTCGAGCGCGCGCGGCACGTCGTTGTCCGGGCACAGGATGTAGAAGTCGCCGGCTTCCAGCCGCGCCAGCATGAAATCCACGGTCTGCTCCGGCGTCCAGGCGCCGGCCGGCTTCTCGGTGCGGCCCTTCGCGGTCAGCCCGGTGAAGACGAAGCCGGGAATCAGCAGATGCGCGGTGACGCGGCAGTCTTTCGTGTTGCGCAGCTCGTGCTGCAGGGCTTCCGTAAACGCCTTCACGCCGGCTTTGGAAACATTGTAGGCGGGATCGCCGGGCGGCGTGGTGATGCCCTGCTTCGAGCCGGTGTTGATGATGAGGCCGGCCTTGCCGCGTGCGATCATGCCGGGCGCGAAGGTGCGCGAGCCGTTGATGATGCCCCACATGTTGACGCCGATGATGCGCTGCCAATTGTCGGGTTCGGCAAATAACGTGCTGCCGGGCTGGATGCCGGCATTGTTCATGAGGATATCCGTGCCGCCGTAACGCGCGCCGACGGCGCGTTCCAGGTCCTTGACGCTCTCCGCTTTGCTGACGTCGATGGCGACAGTCATCACGTGTGCGGCAGACGCGACGGATGACAGTTTTGTTGCGGCCTCCGCCAGCCGCGCCTCGTCGACATCGGCGATGCACACCTTCAAGCCGGCACGCGCGAAGGCAAGGGCGGCGGCCAATCCGATTCCGGATGCGCCGCCGGTGATCACGGCAACATTGTCTTTGACGATGGCGGGGTGCGGCATGGATCGTCTCCGGGGAGGGGCTGCGTCGAGCTATAACATGGCGCTCGCGCGACCCTGCACAAGTCGGCATGGGAGGTCTTCGTTCCACGCCGCCTTTACGCCTCTCCGGCACCGCTGTATTCTCATCGACCTAACGATCCCGCCCAGATCGAACTCAAACAATCACCTGACAGGGAGTGCAGCCATGGCTGTGTCGCAGGCTATTCCGATCACGCGCCATCCGTTCGCCAACGGGTCCTACAAGCAGATGCTGATCGACGGAAAGTGGGTCGATGCCGCCTCCGGGAAGCGCTTCGAGACCCATAACCCCGCCACCGGCGAACTGCTCGCAACGGTCGCCGAGGGCGACAAGGAAGACATCGACCGTGCGGTCGCCGCCGCGCGCCGGGCCTTTGAAGGGCCCTGGAGCAAGGTCAAGCCGTTCGAGCGGCAGAACCTGCTCCTGAAGCTCGCCGACCTCGTCGAGAAAAATTTCGACGAATTGTCGCAGCTCGACACGCTCGACATGGGCGCGCCGCTCAGCCGCACCCGCGCCTATCGCCTGCGTGCCGTCGGCATGCTGCGCTATTATGCCGGCCAGACCACCGCGATCCACGGCGAGACCATCGAGAACTCGCTGCCGGGCGAGATCTTCTCCTATACGCTGAAGGAGCCGATCGGCGTCGTCGGCGCCATCATTCCCTGGAACGGTCCGCTCACCGCGACGATCTGGAAGATCGGTCCGGCGATCGCGACCGGCTGCACCGTGGTGCTCAAGCCGGCCGAAGAAGCGCCGCTGACCTCGCTGCGCATCGCGGAGCTCGCGATGGAGGCGGGCGTGCCGCCCGGCGTCATCAACGTCGTGCCCGGCTACGGCGAGACCGCGGGCGCGGCGCTCGCCTCGCATCACGACGTCGACAAGGTCGCGTTCACCGGTTCGCACGTCACGGGCCAGTCGATCATCCGCGCCTCCGCGGGCAACCTCAAGCGCGTCTCGCTCGAGCTCGGCGGCAAGTCGCCGGACATCGTGTTCGCGGATGCCGACCTCGATGCCGCCGTGCCCGGCGCGGCAATGGCAGTGTTCGCCAATTCCGGCCAGATCTGCAGCGCCGGCACGCGCCTGTTCGTCGAGCAGTCGATCTACGAGGAGTTCGTCGGTCGTGTTGCCGAGTTCGGCAAGAAGCTGCAGGTCGGCAACGGCCTCGATCCCAACGTGCAGATCGGCCCGCTGGTCTCCGAGCAGCAGCTCGAACGCGTCACCAGCTATCTCGACATCGGCCAGAAGGAAGGCGCCCGCGCGCTCGCCGGCGGCGGTCGTGTCACCGAGGGTGCGCTGTCGAAGGGGTTCTTCGTCTCGCCGACGGTGTTCGCGGGCGTCCAGGACAACATGCGCATCGCGCAGGAGGAGATCTTTGGTCCCGTCATCTCCGCGATCGCGTTCAAGGACATGGACGAACTGGTCAAGCGCGCCAACAACACCACGTTCGGCCTCGGCTCCGGCCTGTGGACGCGCGACGTCAGCAAGGCGCATGCGGTTGCGAAGAGCCTGCGTGCCGGCTCGGTGTGGGTGAACTGCTACCAGGCGATGGACCCGGCCGTGCCTTTCGGCGGCTACAAGATGAGCGGCTACGGCCGCGAATCCGGCAAGCAGCACGTCGAGGAATATCTCAACGTAAAGGCCGTCTGGATCAAGACGGCGTAGAGCCTGTTCTCTGCCGCGTTCCGCGCGGGGGAATATCTGCTTTTAGTGGGGCGGCGCCTTTTCCGGTGGCCGCCCCTCGCTATATGATCCGCATCCTTTCAAAGACATCCGGGGCCCCTATGAAATTCGAGGCGTTGTTCAAACCGTTGCAGGTCGGTCCGTACAAGCTCGCGCACCGCGTCGCGCTGGCGCCGCTGACGCGCATGCGCGCCGAACGCGACAGCTTTTCGCCGCGGCCGCTCAATGCCGAATATTACGGCCAGCGCGCGACAAAGGGCGGCCTGCTCATCGCCGAAGCCTCGCCGGTGGTCTCGCACGGCCGCGGCAATCCGGCGACGCCAGGCATCTATTCGGAGGCGCAGATCGCCGGCTGGCGCAAGGTGACGGATGCCGTGCACGCCAAGGGCGGCATCATCTTCCTCCAGCTCTGGCATGTCGGACGCGTCTCGCATTCCTCCTTCCATGGCGGCGCGCTGCCGGTCTCGGCCTCGGCGATCCCGATCAGGGCCGAAGGCATGAAGGCGATGACCGCCGACGGCAAGATCGCCGATTACGAGACGCCGCGCGCGCTGGAGACCGAGGAGGTCAAGGGCGTCGTCGAGGCCTTCAGGCAGGGTGCGAAGAACGCGCTCGCGGCCGGCTTCGACGGTGTCGAGATCCACGGCGCCAACGGCTATCTGCTTGAGCAGTTCCTGCAATCGCGCAGCAACCAGCGCACCGATCAATATGGCGGTTCGATCGAGAACCGCGCGCGGTTGCTGCTGGAGGTCACGCAGGCCGCGATCGACGTCTGGGGCGCGGGCCGCGTCGCCGTGCGGCTGTCGCCCCATGGCATCGCCAATGATTCCGGCGAGCCGGATCCGATGCCGCTCTACACCCATGTGGTGAAGGCGCTCGACAAGCTCGGTCTTGCTTATCTGCACTTCATCGAGCCGCGTTCCAGTGGCGCGGGCCGCGCCGACGTCAACTGGCAGAACGTGCCGTCTGCGATGGTGCTGTTCCGCCCGCTCTACAGCGGTGTGCTGATGACGGCCGGCGGCTTTACCGGCGAGACGGCGAATGCCGCGATCGCCGACGGCCACGCCGACATCATCGCCTTCGGCCGCATCTTCATCTCCAACCCGGACCTGCCGCGGCGGCTGGAGCACGACTATCCGATTACGCCCTACAACCGCGCGACGTTCTACGGCGGCGAGGAGAAGGGGTACACGGATTATCCTGTTTATGACGAACTGACGACGGCGTAAGCGTCCTCTTGTCATTCCGGGGCGCGACGAAGTCGCGAGCCCGGAATCCATCGGGCTGCTCATATTGAGGTGAAATGGATTCCGGGCTCGATGCTTCGCATCGCCCCGGAATGACGAGCTTGATCTGTTGCGCGACCGCACCACAAACTCCGCCCGCAATGACGACGGAGACGCCTTACCATGGCCAGAGCCGCAGTCGCCGCAGGTATTGCCACCGGGCAATGTCTCTGCGGCAAGGTCACCTTCGAGATCGATGTTCCGGCGCGCTGGGCCTGGCATGATCACTCGGCTGCCAGCCGCCGCGCCCATGGCGCGGCTTACGCGACCTATGTCGGCAGCTGGAAGAAGCGTTTTCGCATCACATCCGGCAAGACCGCTTTGACCCGCTACGAGGACAAGGCGACCAGGACCGCGCGCAGTTTCTGCTCGTATTGCGGTACGCCGATCGCATATGAGCGCCCGCGCGGCCCGCACATGGTCAACATCCCGCGCGCACTCTTCAAGGAGCGGACCGGCCGCCAGCCGCTCTATCACATCGCGATCGAGGAGCTGCAGGAATGGGCCTATACCGGCGAGCTGCTGGTGCCGCTGAAAGGCTTTCCCGGCGTGGTCTGGCAGCGCTCGAAAAAGAAGAAGCGAGTGGGCGGCGAGGATCCATTCGAGCTGGGGCGCGAAGAGATGTAGCTCCACGCTCGTGCCCCGGACGCAGTGCGGCGCGCAGTGCCGCTCTGCTGAGCCGGGGCCCATGCTTCAGCGAGCTCGGCGCGAATCTGGGTCCAGGCTCTGCGCCGCATCGCTTCGCGCTGCGCCGCGTCCGGGACACGAGACCGTCCGACGCAACGCAGCCATGACCGTGCTTCCTTGCGTGCTTCCCGCAACTTCGGCCATCATGTGATCCGTCCTTGCGGCAACGTCCGCTCCTGGAGGAAACATGAAGAACAAGATTACCGGCCGCTCCGCCTTTCTCGCGCTGCTCAAGGACGAGGGCATCACGCATCTGTTCGGCAACCCCGGCACCACCGAATTGCCGATCATGCACGCGCTGAAGGATCATCCTGACCTCACCTATGTGATGGCGATGCAGGAGAGCCTGGTGGTCGCGATCGCCGACGGCTACAGCCGCGCCTCGGGAAAGCTGGTCGCCTGCAACGTCCATGTCGCCCCCGGCCTCGGCAACGCGATGGGCTCGCTCTACAATGCCCAGTTCACGGGCACGCCGATGATCCTGACCGCGGGCCAGCAGGAGCAGGGCCACGGCCTGATGGAGCCGGTGCTGTACGGCCCTTTGGTGCGCATGGCCGAGCCGCTGGTGAAATGGGCGGTGGAGGTGACGCGGCTGGAGGATTTGCCGCGCATCGTGCGCCGCGCCGCCAAGGTCGCGATGACGCCGCCGAGCGGGCCGGTGTTCATCTCGTTGCCCGGTGACATTCTCAACAGCGAAGCCGGCATCGATCTCGGCCGCTCCACCCGCATTGACGCCCGTACCAAGCCATCCGATGAGGCGCTGAAGGCCTTTGCCGCGCGGCTGCTCAAGGCCGAACGCCCCGTGATCGTCACCATGGACGAGGTGGTCAAGAGCGATGCGCTGAAAGAGGCCGCCGAACTCGCCGAGCTGCTCGGTGCTGCCGCTTACCAATCCTCGACGCCCTATGGCTCGCATTTCCTGTCCGAAAGCCCGAGCTTCGTCGGCACGCTCGCGCGCGTACAGAAGGTCGCGCGCGATACGCTGGCGCCTTACGATCTGTTGGTCGCGCTCGGCGGCGATCCCCTGCGGATGTCGGTCTATAGCGAGGTCGATGCGTTGCCTGAGGGCCTCGGTATCGTGCAGGTCGGCCTCGTCGATTGGGAGATCGCCAAGAACTACGGCGCCGAGATCGCACTGAAGGCGGATTTGAAGGAAACGCTGCGCGCCTTGATCCCGGTGCTGAAGGAGATGGGCGGCGCGACGCTTGCGGGCCGCGCAAAACAGCGCCTCGCCGAGTTGGCGCCGCAGAACTGGACCGCGCGCCGCGCCGCACTGGTCGAGCAGATCGGCAAGAGCGCGGGCCGCAGCCCCATCGATCCCGATTATCTGGTGCTGCAAATGGTCGAGGCGATGCCTGACAACGCCATCCTCGTCGACGAAGGCCTCACCTCCAGCCGCCAGATCACGGCGTTGCGTCCGCATCGCGACCGCTACGGCTATCACGGCCTCGCCTCCGGCGGCATCGGATGGGGGCTGCCGGCCTCGGTCGGCGCCAGCATTGCCAATCCGGATCGTCCCGTGGTGTGCTTCTCCGGCGATGGCAGCGCGATGTATTCGATCCAGTCGCTGTGGACCGCGGCGCATCACAAGCTGCCGCTCAATGTCGTCATCGCCAACAATGGCGGCTACCGCATCATCAAGCAGCGCCTGCTCGCCTTCCATGGCGATGATAACTATGTCGGCATGGACTTCGTCGATCCGCCGGTGGATTTCGCCGGCGTCGCCAAGGCGCTCGGCTGCGAAGCGATCAAGGTGAGCGATCCCCGGGAGCTGAAGGCGACGCTGGCGTCGGCGTTCAATCGGCCGGGGACGAAGCTGATCGAGGTGATGGTGGACGGGAAGGTGTAGCGCAGGGCGTCATCGCGCCGGTGTTTGCCACGTTCTCAGCTGTCATCGCCCGACTTGATCGGGCGATCCAGTATTCCAGAGATGTTTATGATTCCTCGATAGGCCACGGCATACTGGATGCCCCGGTCAAGCCGGGGCATGATAGCGTCACCTAGGGCACTACCCCGTCTTCCCCACCCGATACCCCGCCGCCGGATGTGGCGCGTCCAGCCGCGCGCGGCCGTCGCCGAACAGCTTCTCGCGCAACGTGCCTTTTGCATATTCCGGCTTGTAGCGCCCGCGCTTCGTCAACTCCGGCACCAGCATGTCGGCGATGTCCTCGAAATCGCCGGGCGAGATCGCGAACGCGACGTTGAGGCCGTCGACGTCGGTCTTCTCGAACCAGTCCTCGATCTTGTCGGCGACGCTTTCGGGTGTGCCGACCACGACCGGGCCGGCGCCGCCGATGCCGACATGCTCGATGACGTCGCGCACGGTCCAGACGCGGTCGGGGTCGCCACGGGTGACGTTGTCGAGCGCGCTGCGGCCGGCATCATTCTGGACGTGACGGACCTGCTGGTCGAGCTCGTAGCCGGAGAAGTCGATGCCGGTCCATCCCGACATCAGAGCGAGCGCGCCCTCCGGGCTGATATGCGACCGGTAATCGGCATACTTGGCCGCCGCTTCGGCTTCGGTGTTGCCGAGGATGATCGTCATCATGTTGAACATCAGGATTTCCGCCGGGTTGCGGCCGATCGCGGCGGCTTCCTGGCGGATCGCGGAGACGCGCGGCCCGATGATCTTGGCCGACGGTCCCGACATGAACACGCATTCGGCGTGCTTGGCCGCGAACTGCCGGCCGCGCGGCGAGGTGCCGGCCTGGTACAGCACGGGCGTGCGCTGCGGTGACGGCTCGCTGAGATGAATGGTGTTGTTGATGCGATAGTTCGCACCTTCATGATTGACGCGATGAACCTTGCTGGGATCGGTGAAGATGCCGCGCGCCCGGTCGCGCAGTACCGCATCGTCCTCCCAGCTTCCTTCCCAGAGCTTGTAGACGACCTCCATATATTCGTCGGCGATGTCGTAGCGGTCGTCATGCCCGGTCTGCTTGTCCTTGCCGGCGCCGCGCGCTGCGCTGTCGAGATAGCCGGTGACGACGTTCCAGCCGATCCGTCCCTCGGTGAGATGGTCGAGCGTCGACATCCGCCGCGCGAACGGGTAGGGCGGCTCGAACGAGAGATTGCTGGTGACGCCGAAGCCGAGATGCTGCGTCACCGCCGCCATCGCCGAGAGCAGCAGCAGCGGGTCGTTCGATGGCGACTGCGCCGCGTTGCGCAGGGCTGCGTCAGGGCTGTTGCCATAGACGTCGTACACGCCGAGCACGTCGGCCAGGAACAGCCCGTCGAAGCGGCCGCGCTCCAGCGTCTTGGCAAGGTCGATCCAGTAGGGCAGGCGGTTATACTCGGCGGTGCGGTCGCGCGGATGGGTCCACAGGCCCGGTGACTGGTGCGCGACGCAATTCATCGCAAAGGCGTTGAGCCTGATCTGCTTGGCCATCTGGTCCCCCGGCACGCTGTACTGAGCGCCTTTCGAATGATAGATGTGCGCCCCAACCTGGCGAAGTTCTTGCATATAACTTGCGCTTGGCAAGGCCAAAATCAGCAGCACGCTGCCTTTGGCAAGCCAATCTCAAGCGAGCAAGAACGAAATCCCAAGAGAAGTACAAGACTATCGAACTCCCCACCACTTTCGAAGGCCGCCCGGTCTCGGGTAGAGTCCTTCGCCTCGAAGTCCGAAAAAGAAGATCATGACCAGAGCCGACGCCGTCTCCCGCGCCCGTGAGGATTTCAAATCCGGCGCGTTCCTCGCTGAACTCGACCGCCGCGTCGGCTTCAAGACCGAGAGCCAGAATCCGTCGCGCGGCGCCGAGCTGCGTTCCTATCTGGAACAGGAGATGATCCCATCTTTTGCTGCGCTCGATTTCACCAGCCGCATCGTCGAATCTCCGAGCGGCAAGGCGCCGTTCCTGTTCGCCGAGCATCACGAGAGTGAGACGGCGCCGACCGTGCTGATCTACGGCCATGGCGACGTCGTCGACGGCATGGAAGGCGAGTGGCGCGATGGACGCGATCCCTGGCGCACTACGGTTGCCGGCGCGCGGCTTTACGGCCGTGGCACTGCCGACAACAAGGGCCAGCACAGCATCAACATGGCGGCACTGCGCGCGGTGCGCGACGCCCGCGGCGGCAAGCTCGGCTTCAACGCCAAATTCATCGTCGAGATGGGCGAGGAGATCGGCTCGCCGGATCTCGGCAAGGTCTGCGATCTCAATCGCGATGCGCTCAAGGCCGATCTGTTCATGGCCTCCGACGGGCCGCGTCTGTCGGCCGACCGCCCGACGCTGTTCCTCGGTTGCCGCGGCGGCATCCGCATTCATCTCGATGTCAATCTGCGCGATGGCGGCCATCATTCCGGCAATTGGGGAGGCGTGCTTGCCAACCCCGCGACCATTCTGGTCAATGCCATTTCGACCCTGGTCGATGGCCATGGCCGGCTCCTTCTCGATGCCCTGAAGCCGCCGCGCCTCACCAATCAGATCCGCAGCTACCTTGCCGATGTGCAGGTGGTCCCGACCGAGGACGAGCCGGCGCTCGCGGAGAACTGGGGCGAGGAAGGTCTGTCGGCCGCCGAGCGGCTCTATGCCTGGAACACGCTCGAAGTGCTGGCGATGTCATCCGGCAATATCGACAAGCCCGCCAATGCCATTCCCGGCCACGCCAATGCCGTGCTGCAATTGCGCTTCGTGGTCGGCACCCGGGTCGATGGCCTGGTCGACGCCATCCGTGCGCATCTGGTCGGACGCGGCTTTCCGACGGTCGAGGTGCGGGCCGCACAGAGCTTTGCCGCTTCGCGCACCGATTTCGACAGCCCGTGGATCAAATGGGCGGCGAACTCGGTGCAAGAGACCACCGGCAAGCCGCCGGCGGTGCTGCCGAATTTCGGCGGCTCGCTGCCCAACGACGTTTTCTCCGAAATCCTGGGCCTGCCGACGATATGGGTGCCGCACTCCTATCCCGGCTGCTCCCAGCATGCGCCCAATGAGCACATCCTGCTGCCATTGACCGAAGAGGCCTTGACGATCATGGCCGGGCTGTTCTGGGATCTCGGGGAATTGCCCAAGCCACTGACTTGAGCCGCGACCCAGCCAAAAGTCACATTCTAATCCGGCCCAATCTGTGCTTGCATCCGGGCCGCATCATCCTGAAAGGGGACCAAAAAAGTGAAACATTTCCGTAGCATCGGCCTCGCGCTCGCCGCGACCTTCGCCGTCAGCCAGGCTGGGGCGCAGGAGCTGACCGGTACGCTGAAGAACATCAAGGACACCGGCGCCATCACGCTGGGCTTCCGCGACTCCTCGATCCCGTTCTCCTATCTCGACGACAACCAGAAGCCCATCGGGTTCGCGATGGACATCTGCTACAAGATCGTCGATGCCGTGAAGAAGGAGCTCAAGCTCGACAAGCTCGAGGTCAAGCTCAACCCGGTAACCTCGGCGACCCGTATCCCGCTGATGGCCAACGGCACCATCGACCTCGAATGTGGCTCGACCACCAACAACGCAGAGCGCCAGAAGCAGGTCGCCTTCACCAACACCCACTTCCTGACCGCCAGCCGCTACGTCTTCAAGAAGTCGAGCGGCCTGAAGTCGATCGACGACCTCAAGGGCAAGACGGTGGTCTCCACCGCCGGCACCACCAACATCAAGCAGCTGACCGAAGCCAACGTCGAGAAGAAGCTCGGCGCCAACATCATCCCGGCCAAGGATCACGCCGAAGCCTTCCTGATGGTCGAGACCGACCGTGCGGTCGCCTTCGTGATGGATGACATCCTGCTCGCGAGCCTGGTCGCCGGTTCGAAGACGCCGGACGACTACGTCATCTCCAAGGACGCGTTCTCCAAGCCTGAGCCCTACGGCATCATGCTGCGCAAGGACGACGCGCCGTTCAAGAAGGTAGTCGATGCCGCGACCGCCGCGCTCTACACCTCCGGTGAAGGCCAGAAGATCTACGAGAAGTGGTTCACCCAGAAGATCCCGCCGAAGGGCCTCAACCTCAACAGCCCGATCTCGGCCGAACTGAAGAACGAGTTCGCGAAGCCCACGGACTCGCCGAACCCGGACGACTACAAGTAAGATAGAACCTCGATCTTTCGATCGGGATCATGTCCGGCCACTCTTGACACCAGAGTGGCCGGACATTTGCATAGGCGCCCGGGCTACCTATGATTGGCGCGTTCGCGCGGGGGACACGTGAACTACCACTGGAACTGGGGAATTTTCTTCGAGCCGAACCCGATGGGGACCGGCACCTATCTCGACATGCTGTTGTCGGGACTGGTGCTGACCCTGAAGACGGGTGTGCTCGCCTGGATCATCGCGCTGATCTTCGGCTCGATCGTCGGCGTCATGCGTACGCTGCCGTCCAAGGCTGCCGGCTGGTTTGGCTTCTGCTGGGTCGAATTCTTCCGCAATATGCCGCTGCTGGTGCAGTTGTTCCTGTGGTTCTTCGTGCTGCCGGAGTTACTGCCGAAGTCCGCCGGCCTGTGGTTGAAGCAACTGCCGAATGCGCCGTTCTGGACAGCGGCGATCGGCATCGGCTTCTTCATGTCGGCGCGCGTTGCCGTGCAATTGCAGGCCGGCATCGGTTCGCTGCCGCGCGGACAGAAGATGGCCGCGACCGCGCTTGGGCTGACGACGATACAGGGCTATCGCTACGTGCTGCTGCCGATGGCGTTCCGCATCATCCTGCCACCGCTGACCTCGGAGTTTCTCAACACCATCAAGAACACTGCGGTCGCCATCACCATCGGCCTGCTCGAGCTGACCGGACAGGCGCGCTCGATGCAGGAATTCTCGTTCCAGGTGTTCGAGGCGTTCACCGCCGCGACGCTTCTGTATCTCCTCGTCAACGCCGTCGTCGTGACCGCCATGCGCTTCCTCGAGCGCTATGTCGCGATCCCCGGCTACATCACGGGGAAATAGCGTCATGTTCAGCAATTTCGATTTCGACGTCATCATCCGCGCGCTGCCCTATCTGTTTTACGAGGGCATGAGCTTCACGTTGATGCTGACGGCGCTGTCCGCGCTCGGCGGCCTCGTCTTCGGTACGGCGATCGCTCTGATGCGGCTGTCCGGCTACAAGACGCTCGGACGTATCGCCGGCCTCTATGTCGACTTCATGCGCTCGCTGCCGCTGGTGCTGGTGATCTTCTGGTTCTACTTCCTGGTGCCCTATATCGGACAATGGCTGACCGGCGCGGCGCGTCCGATCAGCGTCGGCGCGTTCGCCTCCTCGCTCATCACCTTCATCATGTTCGAGGCCGCCTACTTCTCTGAGATCATGCGCGCCGGGATCCAGTCGATCTCGCGGGGGCAGCCGGCTGCCGCCAGCGCGCTCGGCCTGACCTACGCGCAGACCATGCGTTACGTCGTGCTGCCGCAGGCGTTCCGCAACATGCTGCCGGTGCTGATCACGCAGACCATCGTGCTGTTCCAGGATACCTCGCTGGTCTACGTGCTCTCGATTACGGACTTCCTCGGCGCGGCCAGCAAGGTCGCGCAGCGCGACGGCCGTCTGGTCGAGATGTATCTGTTCGCCGCAATCGTCTACTTCACCATCTCCTGTATCGCGTCCTTTGGCGTCCGCCGTCTTCAGGCGCGCATCGCCATCATCCGCTAGAGCAAGTCGGTCATGATCGAAATCAGCCACGTCGACAAATGGTACAGCCCGACCTTCCAGGTGCTGACCGACTGCACCACCAGCGTTACCAAAGGCGAGGTCGTCGTCGTCTGCGGTCCCTCAGGATCTGGAAAATCGACGCTGATCAAATGCGTCAACGCGCTGGAGCCGTTCCAGAAAGGCGATATCAGTGTCGACGGGACCAAGGTCAACGATCCCAAGACCAACCTGCCGAAGCTGCGCTCCCGCGTTGGCATGGTGTTCCAGCACTTCGAGCTTTTTCCGCATCTGAAGATCATCGACAATCTCTGCCTTGCGCAGGAGAAGGTGCTGGGCCGCCCGCACGACAAATCGGTCTCCAAGGGCATGCAGCTGCTGGAGCGCGTCGGCCTGAAGGAGCAGGCGCAGAAATTTCCGGCGCAGCTCTCCGGCGGCCAGCAGCAACGCGTCGCGATCGCGCGTGCGCTCGCGATGGACCCGATCGTGATGCTGTTCGACGAGCCGACCTCGGCGCTCGATCCTGAAATGGTGAGCGAAGTTCTCGACGTCATGGTCGACCTCGCCCGTGAAGGTATGACCATGATGGTCGTGACCCACGAAATGGGATTCGCCCGCAAGGTCGCCAACCGCGTCATCTTCATGGACCGCGGTGAGATCGTGGAGGACGCGGCGAAGGAGGATTTCTTCGGCAAGCCCCGCAGCGACCGCGCGCAGAAGTTCTTGTCGAAGATTCTGTCGCATTAGACGGTCGTCATCCCGGGGCGCGCGCAGCGCGAGCTATGGTGCGCAATTGCGCATCATAGGATCCATCGGGCGGCAGTTCATGAGGTGAAATGGATTCTCTGATGCGCAATTGCGCATCAAAGCTCATTCGCTTTGCGAATGCCCCGGAATGACAGATTGAGGGGTGATCGCCACCCCCAATTCGCGTATAAGCGCCAAATCCCCCTTCCTTCAGGAGACCTGCCTTGGACCCGATCGCTTACGTCAACGGCTCATTCGTCCCGCTCTCGGAGGCCAAAATCTCGGTTCTCGACCGCGGCTTCCTGTTCGCTGACGGCATCTACGAGGTCTCGGCCGTGCTCGACGGCAAGCTGGTCGACAACGCCTCGCATCTGGCCCGGCTGGAACGTTCGGTCGGCGAGATCAGCTTGAGGCTGCCGGAGACGATCGAGCGCATCACCGAGATCCAGAAAGAGCTGATCGCGCGCAACAAGGTGACAAGCGGTCTCGTCTATCTCCAGGTGACGCGCGGCGCGGACAAGGGGCGTGATTTCCCGTTCCCCAAGGCCGACGTCAAGTCGAGCCTGGTGATGTTCACCTCCGAGAAGGACATCATCAACGCGGCTTCGGCGAAGACCGGCATCAAGGTGATCACCGTACCCGACATCCGCTGGGAGCGCCGCGACATCAAGAGCGTGGCGTTGCTGGCGCAGGTGCTGGCGAAGCAGGCCGCGGCCGAAGCCGGTGCCGGCGAAGCCTGGATGCTGCAGGATGGCTATGTGACCGAAGGCGGCTCGTCGACCGCGTTCATTCTGACCAAGGACGACGTCATCGTCACCCGCAAGAACTCCAACGCGATCCTGCCGGGCTGCACCCGCAAGGCCGTGATCGCGCTTGCCGAAGAGCGTCAGCTCCGCGTCGAGGAGCGTTCCTTCACGGTCGCCGAGGCGCTCGCCGCCAAGGAGGCCTTCATCACGTCGGCCTCTTCCTTCGTGCAACCGGTGATCGCACTCGACGGCAAGACGATCGGCGACGGCAAGCCCGGCCCGGTGGCGACGCGCCTGCGCGAGATCTATGTGGAGTTCGCCAAGGCGACGGCGGTTTAAGCTGCCCCCACAGCTGTCATCGCCCGGCTTGACCGGGCGATCCAGTACTCCGTGACAGGAGTGCTTGACTCGAGAAGCCGCAGCGTACTGGATGCCCCGGTCGAGCCGGGGCATGACAGTTGAATATGTAGAGGCAGCTTGGCCTCCATGTGTCAGCGCCTACGCCACAGACGCCTTCACCTTCGCCGGATGCACTGCACGGAAGGCGATCGCCAGCCTGTTCCAGGCATTGATGGCCCCGATCAGCATGGTCAGGTTCACTGTCTCCGCATCGGAAAACTGCGCGCGCACCTGCTCGTAGACATCGTCGGGCGCGTGCGTCTCGGAAATCAGCGTCACCGACTCGGTCCAGGCCAAAGCGGCGCGTTCGCGGTCGGTGTAGAGCGGGGACTCGCGCCAGGCATTCAGCAGATAGATACGTTGCTCGGTCTCACCGCGCTTGCGGGCGTCTTCGGTGTGCATGTTGATGCAGAAGGCGCAGCCGTTGATCTGCGAGGCGCGGATCTTGACGAGCTCGATCAGCGATTTCTCGAGCCCCGTAGACTGGATCTGCTCTTCCAGCGCCATCAGCGCTTTCATGGTGTCGGGGGCGGCCTGGTAGAAGTTCATGCGGGGTTTCATGGTCGTTCTCCTTGCTTGCTGGGTTGACGTTAGTGGGCTCCGCCCGCTGAAGCCTGGCCCGGCTTCTTCAGGACGAGGACGGCGGTGAGCGCCACGATCAGAGCCATGCCGAGCAGATAGAAGGTGTCGCTGAAGGCCAGGATATAGGCCTGCTTCTGCACGATGTGACCGATCGCGACGTAGGAACGATGCGCGGCGTCGGCGCGGTCGAGAACGCCGTGATTGACGAAATATTGCGTGAGCTGTTCCAGCCGCGTGCGGGTCGCTTGCTCGAACACCGAGACCGACTGCGTCAGCACGTTGGAATGATATTGCTCGCGCTTGGTCAGTACGGTCTGGAGCAGCGCGATGCCGACGGCGCCGCCGAGATTGCGCATCATGTTGAACAGGCCGGAGGCAGAGCCGGCATTCTCAGGCTCGATGCCGGCGGTCGCCACCGCCGACAGCGGCGCCAGCACCAGCGCCTGTCCGATCGCACGGACGATATTCGGCCACAGCAGCTGGTCGGCGGCATAATCGTTGCTCATAGTGACGTTCATGAAGTTCGATGCGGCGAACAGCACGAAGCCGATGCCGATGATGATCCGCGCATCGAACTGCCGCATCAGGCGCGGCACCAGCGGGATCAGCACCAGTTGCGGCAAGCCGGTCCAGGCCAGCACCATGCCGATCTGCTCGGCATTGTAACCCTGGATGCGTGACAGATATTGCGGCAGGATGAACACCGAGCCGTAGAGCGCGACGCCGAGCAGGAAGTTCGCCAGCATGCCGAAGCCGAAATTGCGTCGCACGAGCAGGCGCAGGTTCAGGAGCGGCCTCTTCACCGTGAGCTCGATGATCAGGAAGGCGGCCAGCGCCACGGCTGCGATCACCGACAGCTTGACGATGAAGGGCGAGCCGAACCAGTCGTCCTTGTTGCCTTCCTCCAGCACGGTCTGCAACGCGGATAGGCCGATAGCCATGGCGATGATGCCAGCCCAGTCGCCTTCACGCAGCAGCGACAGCTTCATCGGCCTGGCGTCGAGCGCGTACCAGAGCATGCCGACCATGATCGCGCCGGGGACGAGGTTGACATAGAAGATGTACTGCCAGCCGAAATTCTCGGTGAGATAGCCGCCGATGGTCGGGCCGATCGCCGGCGCAAACGTCGCCGACAGCGCGAACAGCGCCAGGCCCGCCGGCTGCTTGGCACGCGGCAGCAGCGTGATGATCAGCGTGAACGCCATCGGAATCAGCACGCCGCCGGTAAAGCCCTGCACGGCACGCAGCACAATCATCTGCGGCAGGTCCTGCGCCAGCGCGCAGGCAGCGGACAGGACCAGGAACAAGACGGCATTGGTGAGCAGATAGATGCGGATCGAGAACACCTGTGCGAGCCAGCCGGAGAGCGGGATCACCACGATCTCCGCGATCAGGTAGGAGGTCGAGATCCAGCCGCCGTCGTCGATGCCGGCGCCGATCGCGCCCTGGATGTCGGCGAGCGAGGCGTTGACAATCTGGATGTTGAGTACCGCCATGAAGGCGCCGAGCGTGGCGCCGATGACCGCGATCCATGTTTTTGCCGAAACCGCCGGCGTCGCGGGAGCAACGGGGGCGGGAATGTCTGCGGCGGATGCGGCGTTGACGGTCGGTTGAAGCGTGCTCATGGGAGCCTCGTCTCGGGCATGGAGACAGGATGCGTTAGGTGGATGGTTTCGATGATCGGAGAAGCGAAGGAAGGCGGCCGGACTTGATAGTCCTGCCGGCCTTCCCGGCTTCAGCTGCCGTTCGGGCGTGTCGTGTTGTCGGCGAGCCGCTTGGCCGTCTCGCGCTCGGCCAGCACAGTCGCCTTGGTGTCGATTGTCGGCACCGCCGACATGCCGGGCCGTAGCAGGCCTGTGAGACTGTAGTCGTCGAGCACGATCTTCACCGGCACGCGCTGCACGATCTTGGTGAAGTTGCCTGTGGCATTGTCGGGCGGCAGCAGCGCGAATTCAAGTCCGCTGGCCGGTGAGAGGCTGTCGACATGGCCGCGGAGCGTGCGATTACGAAAACTGTCGACTTGCAGCTCGACCGACTGGCCCGGACGCACATGCGTCAGCTGCGTCTCCTTGAAATTGGCGACGACGTAAACCGCATCGAGCGGCACCACCGCCATCAATTGCGTGCCGGCCTGCACGAATTGGCCGACACGCAACGAGCGTGCGCCGACCGTGCCGTCGACCGGCGCGGTGATCTCGGTGTAGGACAGGTTCAGCGCGGCCTGCTGTGCGACCGCGCGGGCGCGGTCGAGCTGGGCTTTGGCCTGGGCACGCTGGGTGGTGAGCACATCGACCTTGCGCTGTGCGGCCAGGAGGCCCGATTTGGCGTGTTGTAGTTGCGCGCTGCTGGCGCGGAGCGCCGCGTCGGTCTGTTGGGCGCGCTGGATGGTGCCGGAGCCCGACTTCATGAGGTCGTCGTAGCGGGCGCGTTCCTCCTGCGCGAATTTCAGATTGGCGTCGGCAGCCGCGACATCGGCCGTGCTCTGCGCGATGATCGGCTGCTGCAGCTCGAGCTGGGCGTCGATATTGCGCACCGAGGCTTCGCCGGCGGCGACGTCGGCGCGGGCCTGGTCGAGCGCCGCCTTGAAGTCGCGGTCGTCGATCTTCGCCAGTGCCTGACCTGCTCGGACCCTCTCGTTGTCGCCGACCAGCACCTTGGCGATGTAGCCGGAGACCTTTGGGGCGATGATGGTGGAATCCGCCTTCACATAGGCATCGTCAGTGGATTCGAGGTAGCGGCCGCGCCTGAGGTAGTCGTAGCCGTAGTCGCCCACAACTGCGATCCCGAGTGCCAGAGCAAGGCCGATGGCCGCGCGCTTGATCGCTTGACGGGACGGGCGTAGACGGATTCTTTCATTTGTTTCAGCGACATAAGAAGCGTTTGACATGGCATCCTCGGAGTTCCCGACCGCCCCGATCGGCACGGTGCGCTGTTGGTGACGGTAAGATGCGCTGTCTCCCCGTTTGTGATAATCCCCGAACAAATGGAAGCATTATCCAGCCACAGCGGATAATCCGGAGCTTGACCCATGGACCGCTTCACCAGCCTCACCGCCTTCGTCCGGGTGGTCGAAAACGGCGGCTTTTCCGCCGCCGCTCGCCGGCTGAACATGTCGACCACCATGGTGAGCAACCACGTCCAGGCGCTGGAAGACCGGCTCGGCGTGCGGCTACTCAACCGCACCACGCGAAAGGTGAGCCTCACCGAGATCGGCAAGGCCT
Organism: Bradyrhizobium betae; assembly: GCF_008932115.1. Taxonomy (NCBI): domain Bacteria; kingdom Pseudomonadati; phylum Pseudomonadota; class Alphaproteobacteria; order Hyphomicrobiales; family Nitrobacteraceae; genus Bradyrhizobium; species Bradyrhizobium betae. The sequence continues at coordinate 2,220,724 of NZ_CP044543.1, read as the reverse complement.
ATTACGATCGCTCGACCCAGATCCTTGCCGATCTCGAACAGGCCGACGATATCGCCGGCGCACTGCAGTCGACGCCGCGCGGCACGCTGCGTATCCACACCGCCACGCACATGGTGCCGTTCGTCGCGCCGGTGATGGCGGAATTCCTCGCGACCTATCCCGAGGTGAAGGTCGATCTGCGCATGGGCGAGGCCAATGTCGATCTGATCGAGGAGGGCTTCGATCTCGCGCTCCGCATGATCGCGCCGCCGGATTCGAGCCTGATCGTGCGCAGCCTGGCGACCTGGCGGCACGTGCTGTGCTGCTCGCACGCGTATATCGAGGCGCATGGGCGCGTGCAGACGCTCGAAGAGCTCGCCGGGCACAATTGCGTGCGCCACATCAACTATCCCTTCGATGAGTGGCGCTTCTTCGATCGCAAGGGCGCGCCGGCTTCGGTGCGCGTCTCCGGCAATCTCATCACCAACAGCGGCGAGGCTCTGCGTGAGGCCGCGCTGCAGGGCGCAGGTATCAGTCTGGCGGCCGGCTTCCTGGTCGGCGACGATCTCGACGCCGGCCGGCTGGTGCGCCTGTTGCCGGAGTATCGACCGGTCGAGATGTCGATGAACGCTGTCTACCCGCACAAGCATCATCTGTCGGCGAAGGTCAGGACCTTCATCGACATGCTGGTTGAGCACAGCGCCGAGCAGCAGAAGCTGATCAATCCGTATGCGTGAGCGACGCCGCGGCGGCGGTGCCGTAGGGTGGGCAAAGGCGCGAAGTGCCGTGCCCACCATCTCTCCGCGATCTCGCTAAGGTTGGTGGGCACGCTTCGCTTTGCCCACCCTACGACAGCATCAGTGCGGCGGCGGCAATCGCCCAAACACGGCATCAAGCGCCATGCCGATCGCAAGCAGGCGGCGATCGCTGCCGGCGGGACCGTCCAGCTCCAGGCCAATCGGCAATTTGCTCGTGGTGCCAAGCGCGATCGGAATCTGCACGCCGGGAATGCCGGCATTGCTGCCGGGATCGGTGTTCTGGATGAACAGGCCGAAATTCTTCAGCGTGCTGGACTCCGGATTCGAGGGAATGGCAACGCGCGGCGTGGTCGGGAAAGCGATGGTGTCGAGCCGGTTGTCGGCAAAGGTCTTGCCGTAGAGCGCCTGCAGCGCGGGGCGCGCGGTCTTGATCGCTGCGTCGTAGATCGGCTTGGCGTCAACCAGTGTGCCATCGGGGGCAGGGAGTTTGCGCGGAATTACCAGGCCATCATAGGTGCCCTTGACGTCGGCGCTGGAAATCTCCTGTGCCAGAGCCTCGACGCTGAGGCCCGTGCCGGTATGATCGAGATAGGCGACCAGATCGTCATAGGCTTCGTAGAGCGCGACCGGAAAGCTGATTTGGCCATTGAGCTCGGCCAGTTGCGGCATCTCGATCTCGACGACCGTGACGCCCTGCGCCTTCAGTTTCGCGACGGCCGCCTGGAACGCAGCGTCGGTGTCGGCGTCGAGATTGGTCAGCATCGGCTTCACGACGCCGATCCGTACCTGCTTCAGATCGGCCGGCGTAACCTCGTCGCCACCCGCGATGACGCGGTCGAGCAAAGCGACGTCCCCGATGGTCGCTGCCATGGGGCCCGCGGTATCTCGGGTGTGCGAGATCGGCGCGATGCCTCCTTGCGGATAGCGCCCGAGGGTCGGGCGCAGCGAGGCGCATCCGTTCAGCGCAGCCGGCACCCGGACCGATCCGCCGGTATCGGTGCCGAGCCCGCCCGCGACGATCCGTGCGCCGATCGCAGCGCCCGTGCCTGACGAGGAGCCGCCAGCGATCAGCGCGCGGTCATAGGCGTTGCGTACGCCGAACTCCGCGCCGGTCTTGAACGCGGTGTTGTAGCCGGAGATGCCGAAGGCGAGCTCGTGCATGTTGGTCTTGCCGATGATGATCGCGCCGGCGGCCCGCAACTTTGCGACCACGGGCGCGTCGGCCCTCGGACTGTAATTCTTCAGCGCGGGCGTGCCGGCACTACAAGGCAGTCCCGCGACCTCGATGTTGTCCTTGATCACGATGGGCACGCCGGCGAGCGGCTTTGTCTTGTCGCCTGTCGCGTCGTACGCGGCTGCAGCCTTCAAGGCGCCGGCTTCGTCGAGGGTGACGAAGGCATTGAGGTCGGCCTTGGCTTTTGCGCGGGCGAGAGCCTCCGTCGTGAGCGCCGTGCTCGTGACCTTGCCGGCGCGGACGTCGGCGGCGGCCTGGCTCAGGGTCAACTGGTCGAAATCCATGATGCGTCATCCGATGGCAGGGGCGCCAACAGGGCACTCCTCGATGCCGCGAGGCTGAGGCCTCACTGGCGCCTCGTCAACCGTGGGCGTGCATCTTTTGTGTCACCAGCGTCGTCAAATTCGCAAGTCGCCGTTCGACCTCGGGCCTCACCTTGGCGATCGCGCTGTCCTTCACGGGTCCATAGCCACGGATCTCCATCGGCGCTTTTGCGATGGCAATGAGGTCGGGCAGACGCGCTGCGTCGAGCTGACCGAGCATTCGTTCGATCAGGCCTTCATACCAGCTGATCAGCTCCCGCTCCGCGCGACGCTCGGCCGTGTAGCCGAACGGATCGAACGGCGTCCCACGCAATCCCTTCAAGCGCGCCAGCATCGCGAGCGGCATCTGGATCCACTGGCCGAGGGCGCGCTTGCGGGGGCGGCCGCGGGCGTCGCGTTTGGACGGCAGGAATGGCGGGGCGAGATGATACTTCACGCTGAAGCCGTCCTCGAATTCGCGCTTCAACTCGTCGAGGAAGCCGCTCTGCATGTGCAGTCGCGCCACCTCGTATTCGTCCTTGTAGGCCATCAGCTTGAATAGAGAGCGTGCAACCGCCTCGGTCAGTGCCTCGCTCTTCAGCGGAGCTTCAGCGCTCCGAATCTTCTCGATCATCGCCCGATATCGCGCTGCATAAGCCCCGTCCTGATAATCCCCGAGGAAATCGGCGCGGCGGGCGATGAACTGGTCGAGTGTCTTGGCCTCTGGCGCTTCGTCCGTCTTCGGCAGAACGTCGGGATCGGCGGCGGCAATCCGGCCCCAGGCAAAGGCCTGCTTGTTGCGCTCGACCGCGACGCCGTTCAGCTCGATCGCGCGCAGCAGCGCCTGCAGTGAGACCGGCACCAGTCCGCGCTGCCAGGCGAAGCCCAACATGATGATGTTGGCATGAACGGCATCGCCCAGCAGCCGTTCGGCCAGCGCGTTGGCGTTGATCGTGTCGAGATTGTCGTTGCCGATGACCTGCCGGATGGCGCGCAGGCGGGCGGGCGAGGCGAGATCGGCGTCGCGGAAGCGGACGACGTCGCCGGTCGGCATCTCCGCGGTGTTCACGGCGGCACGCGTGCCACGGCGATAGGTGCCGGACGCCTTGGGCGAGGAACTGACGACGAGGTCGCAGCCGATCAGCGCATCGGCGGCGCCCTGGTCGATGCGGGCCTGGTGCAGCGCCTCGGGAGACGCCGCGAGGCGAATGTAGCTCAGTACCGGTCCGAATTTTTGCGCAAAGCCGGTGAAGTCCAGCACCGAGACGCCGCGTCGTTCGAGATGCGCGGCCATGCCGATCAGCGCACCGACCGTGATCACGCCGGTGCCGCCGACGCCGGTCACGAGCAGGTCGTAGGGCTGGTCGAGCGATGCGGGGGGCGGCAGGACAAGCGTGGCGGCGCGGCCGACCGCGTCGATCTGGCTCGCGCTCTTCTTCCGGCGCGTGGCGCCCTCGACGGTGACAAAACTCGGACAAAAGCCATTGAGGCAGGAGAAGTCCTTGTTGCAGGACGACAGATTGATCTGGCGCTTGCGGCCGAACGGCGTCTCCTTCGGTTCGACGCTGAGGCAGTTGGATTCGACCGAGCAGTCGCCGCATCCTTCGCAGACGAGGTCGTTGATATAGGCAAAGCGTTTTGGATCAGCCATCTGGCCGCGCTTGCGCCGGCGCCGCTTCTCGGTGGCACAGGTTTGCTGATAGATCAGCACCGACACGCCGGAGACGTCACGCAGTTCGCGCTGCACGGCATCCATCTCCTCGCGCGGATGGATGCTGACACCATCAGGCAGGTCCGCCGGCGAAAATTGCGCGGGATCGTCCGACACCAGCGCGATGCGCATCACGCCTTCGGCGCGGACGCTATGTGCGATGGCGTGCACGCTGACGGGGCCGTCGACCGGCTGGCCGCCGGTCATGGCGACGGCGTCGTTGAACAGGATCTTGTAGGTGATGTTGGCCTTGGCCGCGATGGCCTGGCGGATGGCCATCGAGCCCGAATGATAATAGGTGCCTTCGCCGAGATTCTGGAAGATGTGCTTGTGGCCGGTGAATCTGGACGAAGCGGCCCAGTTCACGCCTTCGCCGCCCATCTGGATCAGCGAGGAGGTCTCGCGGTCCATCCAGCTCGCCATGAAGTGACAGCCGATGCCGGCCAGTGCCTTCGAGCCCTCCGGCACCTTCGTCGATGTGTTGTGCGGACATCCCGAGCAGAAATAGGGCGTGCGCGTCGCGCCCGGGACGTTGATCGTGCGCGCCGCCTCCGGCAGCAGCGCGGCGGCCCGCGCGGCGAGATTGAGCCCCGGAAACATCGGATCGAGCCGGCGCGCAAGCACGCCAGCCAGCGCGCGCGGGGACAACTCGCCGATCCATGAGATCAGCCGGGCGCCGGTTTCGTCGTGCTTGCCGACCATGCGCTCGGGCTTGCTGCCGGGATAATCGTAGAAATATTCCTTGAACTGGCTCTCGATGATGCCGCGCTTTTCCTCGACGACGAGAATCTCGCGCTTGCCCTTCACGAAGTCCATGGCGTCGTGCAGCGCCAGTGGCCAGACCATGCCGACCTTGTAGACGTCGATGCCGATGCGGCGGCAGGCGGCCTCGTCGAGGCCCATCAGCCGCAGCGCTTCCATCAGATCGTGATGTGCCTTGCCGGTGGTGACGATGCCGTAGCCGGCGTTGGGAATGTCGTAGATGCGGCGGTCGATCGGATTGGCCTTCGCGAAGGCGTAGACCGCGTGCTTCTTCGCCTCCAGCCGCTCCTCGATCTGCGGACCCGGCAGGTCGGGCCAGCGATAGTGCAGTCCACCCGGCGGTGGTGTGAAGTCGGGCGTGCGGAAGATTCGCGGCGGGCGCAGTTCGACGGACGCGCCTGATTCCACGATCTCCGAGATCGCCTTGAAGCCGACCCACATGCCGGAGAAGCGGCTCAGCGCGTAGCCATATTCGCCGAATGCGAGATATTCGCCGACGTCGGCCGGATGTAGCGTCGGCATGAACCAGCTCATGAAGGCGACGTCTGACTGATGCGGCATCGAAGAGGACACGCAGCCATGGTCGTCGCCGGCGACCACCAGCACGCCGCCATGCGGCGAGGAGCCGTAGGCGTTGCCGTGCTTGAGCGCATCGCCGGAGCGATCGACGCCGGGGCCCTTGCCGTACCAGAGGCCGAACACGCCATCGACCTCGCGGTCGACTTGCGTCTCCACCTGCTGCGAGCCGAGCACAGCGGTTGCGGCAAGGTCCTCGTTCACGGCCGGCAGGAACTCGATGCGGTCTTGCTTGAGCCGCTCCTGGATGCGCCAGAGCTCGAGATCGACGCCGCCGAGCGGCGAGCCGCGATAGCCCGAGATGAAGCCCGCGGTATTCAGCCCCACGGCACGGTCGCGTCGCCTTTGGTCGAGCGCGATGCGGACGATCGCCTGCGTGCCCGTGAGGAAGACGCGGTCCTCGTCACGATCATAGCGGTCCGAGAGCTCGTAGGCATCGAGTGACGGAATGGCGTCCATGGCGGACCTCGCGCTGCATCCTGACCGATGGTGGAAGGGTATGCCGGGGAGGCTGGTAGGTCTTACCTATCTATCCCCTGCAGGCCTGATTTACGGTAGAATTTTGCAAATCGAGCTAAAGTCCGGTAGATTTGATCGAATTGAGGAGCCTTCATGATTGAAGAGCAGGACACGCGGATTCTCGCCCATCTCCAGAAAGACGGCCGCGCCACCAACCAGCAGCTGGCCGACGAGGTCGGCATGTCCACCTCGGCCTGCTGGCGCCGGGTGCGCGCGCTGGAGGAGAGCGGTGTGATCAAGGGCTATGCGGCGCTGATTGCGCGCGAGCAGGCCGGCTTTGCCATGTCCGCGATTCTCCATGTCTCGCTGGAGCGGCACGACACCAAATTCGTCGACGAGTTTGTTTCGCGGGTCACGAAGCGCCGGGAGGTGCTGGAGTGCTTCGCGACCACGGGGGACGCCGACTATCATTTGCGCGTCGTCGTGCAGGACATGGCGGCCTACAACCGCTTCCTCGACGAATTCATGTTCCGCATTCCCGGCATCCGCCATGTCCGCAGCAATGTGGTGCTGAAGGAGATCAAGACCAGCGTGGCGCTGCCGTTTTGATCGGCATCGCTACCGCTGCTTCCGCACGAACCTGTTCCGCAGCGTCCCCACGCCGGTGATGTCGATCTCCACGACATCGCCGTGCTTGATATCAGGCGATGCGCCATCGGTGCCCATCCAGATCACGTCGCCCGGCCACAGCGTGAAATACTTGGTCAGCTCGACCAGAAACGGGACCACGCCAAAGATCATGTCGTTGGTCTGGAAGCGGTTGGTCTCCTTGCCGTTGACCCGGACGACGGTCTGCATCCTGGCGAGGTCGGCCTCGGTCTCGATCCACGGGCCCATCGGCTTGAAGGTGTCGGCGTTCTTCGAGCGCCACAGGCTGCGGTCGGCCTTCTGCCAGCTGCGCTCGCTGACGTCGTTGCCGATGGTGTAGCCGAACACGCAGTCCATCGCGTTCTGCTTGGTGAGATGCTTCACCTTCTTGCCGATGACGACGACGAGCTCGCCCTCATAGTGGATCTTGTCGGTCGCAAAGGACGGGATCACGACGTCCTCGTCATGCGCGATCAGCGCGTTCTGGGCGCGGTAGCCGATCTCGGGCCGATCAGGCACGGCCGGCACGGTACCCGCTTTGTCGGCGGCCTCCTTCAGGTGCTTGAGGTAGTTCAAACCGACGCAATAGAAGGTGCGCGGGATCAGCGGCAGCTCGATCTTGACGTCGCCAAGTGCATGGGTGCGCGAGGAGCGCTGCCATTCGCCAAAGGGATCGCCGTCGACCGCAATCACCCGGTCGCCTTCGACGATGCTCCAGGATGTCTTGTCCGAGGCGGTGAATTTCAGCCAGCGCATGTCCTGTCCTCGTTGTTATTCCGCGGCATCGCGCGGTTGCACCTTCCAGGCGCCTGCGGCCGGCCGCTTCAGACCGAGATTTTCCCGCAGCGTCTTGCCGCGATACTCCTTCTGGAACAGGCCGCGCCGCTGCAATTCCGGCACGACGTGCTGCACGAAGTCCGCATACGAGCCGGGCACGTAAGTCGCGGCGATGACGAAACCGTCGCAGCCGCGCTCGACGAACATCTCCTCCAGCCTGTCCGCGATCTCCCTGGGGCCGCCGACCATGGCGTCATGAACCTGACCACGGCCGGAGAAGGTGACGAAGTCGCGTGCGCTCGGATTGCTCTTGCCCGAGTTCTTCAGCACGCCGTCGCGGATGCCCAGAATGCCCTGCATGCTCTTCAGTTCGTCCGTCGTCAGCGGCTCGTCGAGATCCTTGGAGGCGAAGTCGTAATTGAGCGCTTCGGCGAGCAGCGACAGAGCGTCGATCTCGAGCGGCAGCTTGTTGATCAGCGCCATCTTGTCTTCGGCTTCGGCCTTGGTGGCGGCGCAGACCGGCGTCGTCAGATTGCAGAGGAACATCTGGTCGGGATCGCGACCGGCTTTTGCGGCCTCGTTGCGCACGGCCGCGTAGCCTTCCCTGGCGCCCGCGAGGTTGCGTGCGGCGGTGAAGATCACCTCGCCCCATCGCCCGGCAAAGCGCTGGCCGCGGCCCGATGCGCCGGCCTGGATGATGACGGGGTTACCCTGATCCGAGCGTGGCACGGTGAAAGGTCCGCGGGACTTGAAGGCCGCGCCCTTGTGATCGAGCCGCTTCACCTTGGCCGGATCGGCAAAGCGGCCGCTCTTCTTGTCCATGATGAGCGCACCGTCCTCCCAGGTGTCCCAATGGCCGAGCACGACCTCCATGAACTCGTCGGCCTTGTCGTAGCGGGAATCATGTTCGGGATGGGAATCGCGCCCCATGTTGAGCGCCTCGCCGTCATTGAGCGAGGTGACGACGTTCCAGCCGGCGCGGCCACCGGACATCAGGTCGAGCGTTGCGAAACGGCGGGCGACGTCGAAAGGTTCGTAGTAAGTGGTCGAGCATGTTGCGCCGAGGCCGAGCTTCTCGGTGACGAGGCCCATCGTCGTCAGCACGATCAGCGGATCCATCTTCACGCAACGGATGCCGTATTCCACGGTGTGGGCGTGGTCGTTGCCGTAGCGGTCCGGCATCGCCAGGCGATCGTCGAAGAAAGCCATGTGGAATTTGCCGGCCTCGAGGATCCTTGCGATCTCCTGGTAATAATCCGCCGACATCGAATCGGCGCGCGAGTCCGGATGCCGCCAGGAGCTTGGCAAGTTGGTGCAGTTCTGCGCCTGGAGGAAGCCGACAAGGACCATCTGTCGCGTCATGCTGCTGTTCTCCCGATTCCGTCAGGCCAGATCGAGCACTGTGTCGAGCCTGTAGTCGCGCGCCAGCGCGCGTATCTTGTCCCAGGTCGCATCCTCGATCTCGATGCCGTCGCGCAGACGCTGCTGCTCGCGCAGTCCCTCGATCTCGCCGGGATAGTAGACGCCCTTGCTGCCCTCGGAGGGCGGCGTCGATTTCAGGTACTGCGCGAACTCGGCGACCTCGCGCTTGAATTCCTTCAGCGGGCGGAACGCGGCGACGTTGAACACCGCCATGAAGCAGCCGTCATTGTGTCGCCCGGTGGGCTCGACGCCGAAACCGAGACCTGTGAGCAGGCCGCAGAGCACCTCGACCATCGCGGCGAGACCGCTGCCCTTGTAACCTTCGGTGCCGCCGAGCGGCAGCAGCGCGCCGCCCTTGCGATATTGGGTCGGGTCGGTGGTGTGCCGTCCCTCGGCGTCGATGATCCATCCGGTGGGTATGTCCTCGCCGCGCGCGACGGCGAGCTGGATCTTGCCGGCGGCGACCGCCGAGGTCGCCATGTCCAGATAGAACGGTGCGTCGAGATCGGACGGCACCGCGATCGAGATCGGGTTGGTGCCGAGCCGTGCTTCCTTGCCGCCGAACGGAGCCACATGCTTCGGCGAGCGGCCGGAATCCGCGGTTGCAATCCCGATCATGCCTTCGCGCATCGCCATCAGCGGATAGGCGGCGAGGCGGCCGACATGGCTTTGCCGGAACACGGTGCAGGCGGCGACATTCGCCGTCCTGGCCTTCTCGATCGTCAACGCCATCGCCTTGGCGTTGACGTGGAAGCCGAAGCCCCAATGGCCGTCGATCACGGTCGTGGTCGGTGATTCCTGGACGATGGACCATTTGGCGCCGGGAACGATGTGTCCGGCCTGGATGCGGTCGATGTAGGTGGGGACCGCGATCACGCCGTGGGAGTCGTGGCCCGCGAGATTGGCGTTGACGCATCCGACGGCGACCGCATCGGCTTCTTCCTCGGAGGCGCCGGCGGCACGGAGCAGTGCGGCGCCGATGCGCGTGAGGCGGTCGGCCGTAACGATCGGCATGGCGTTCCCTCTGTCGTCGCCCTTGGTGGGCGGTTGTTGGGAGCCATCGTCTCAAAGCGCGGGAGCGATATCAATCTCTCGTAAACCAATACAGGGCTGCAAATTCGTAAAGAGACCGCGCCTTTGGTCGACGATTCCTCCCGTAGGGCGGCATTCCAGACAGCTTGACGCCAGTCGTTCGCAGCTCGTTCACTTTGATCGATGGTTTGCGGTGTGCAATAACGACCACTTAGGCGATCTCCGTTCATGAAGTACCCGGGATAAAGAGGCAGAAATGCCCGGGAGTTGAGATCGTGCAGACGACCCTCGCGCGCACACTTGCAGCGTTGAGCGCCATCAACGAAGCGATCCTCTATGCGAAATCGCCGGACGAGCTGTACCAGAAGGTCTGCGACGCCGGGTTTTCGAGTGGGGACTTCATGGCCGTCGCCGTGTTCCTGGTGGAGCCGGACGGCCGTCGGCTGCGTTTTGCCGCCGGTTGCGGCGACGACGTTGCGCGGCTCAGCACAATCGAAATCACCACGGAATCCGGCACGCCGCAGGGCTCAGGCGTTGGCGGTGAAGCGTTTCGCAGCCGGAAGCTCTGCATCAGCAACGATTTCCTGAACGACCCGCGCTCGCTGGCCTGGCGCGAGGGCGCGGTCAAGGCGCATGTCGGTGCTGCGGCGGCGCTGCCGCTGCTCTGCAACGGCAAGAGCGTCGGCGTGCTGTTCGTGACCCGCAGCGAGGCCGACTCGCTCGATGCGCAGATGGTGTCTCTGTTCGAGCGCATGTCGGCCAATATTTCGTATGCGCTGGACAATTTCGCACGCGAGACCGCGCGGCAGGCCAGCGAGCGCGCGACGCGTCGCCTCAACCGCATGTTCGGTGCGCTCAGCGCGACCAACGAAGCCATCCTGCATGCAAGAACCGAACAGGAGCTGTACCAGCTGGTATGCGACGCGTCCGTGCACGGCGGCAAGTCGCTGGCGACTTTCGTCCTGCTGAAGGAGCCGGATTCCCATTGGCTGAAGCCCGTCGCGGGCACCGGTGAGAACCTGGAGCTTGTGGCCCGGACCCACTACTCCGTCGATCCCGAAAATCCCTATGGCCGCGGCATTTCCGGAGAGGTGTTCCGTACGCAGAAGCCGTTTGTCGAAAGCGATCTTGCGCGTCGCACCAAGGGAACGCCGTGGGAGCAGGCCAGCGTCAACACCGGCGTTACCGCTTGCATCGCGGCTCCGCTCATCAAGCATGGCCAGAGCATCGGGGTCATCCTGTCGTTCGTCAGCCCGTCCTGGGCCAACGACGAAGAGATCGTCGCGCTGATGTTGCGCATCGCGGAGAACCTCTGCTTTGCCATCGACAATTTCGATCGTGAGTCCGAAAAGGCCCGGATCTCCGCGGAGGAAGATCGCCTCGCGCGCATGTACGCGGCGCTGAGCGCCACCAACGGAGCTATTCTGCGGGCGCGGTCCCGCTCCGAGCTGTTCGATCTGGTCTGCGAAGCAACGGCGAAGGGAGCCAAGTTCACCTCGGCCAACATCGCGCTCGTCGATGACGATGCCGAGCTGCTCCGCGTCGTTGCCTGTTATGGGCCGAATGCGGATACGGTCCGCACCTTCAAGTTCTCCACGTCCGATCAGGTGCCAGAAGGCCGGGGGCTGACGGGAACCGCATTCCGGACGCGCCAGCCTGCTGTCAGCAACGATGTGCTGTCCGACGACCGCATCAGGCCCTGGCACGCCAGCGCCCGCCGTAACGGCATCGCATCCTCCGCGGCGCTTCCGCTGTTCAACGGTGATCGTGTCGAAGGGGTGTTCCTGTTCAATTCCCCGGAGCGAGATACGTTTACGCGGGAGTTCGTCGAACTGCTGCAGCGGCTCCAGGCGAATGTCGCCTTCGCGCTCGAGAATTTCGATCGCGCCGACGAGAAGGCGAAGGCGGAGATGCAGCGCAATCGTCTTCGGGGCATGTTGGAGGCGCTGAGCGCGACCAACGAAGCGATCATGCGGGTGAAGAGCCGCGCCGAGTTGTTCGAAGCCGTCTGCGAAGCCGCCGTGCTCGGCGGCACATTCACATCCGCCACTATCGCCATGATCGATTCTACAGGGCGGCATCTCGACGTCGCCGTCACCAAGGGCGAATGCCGCAGTCACGTCGAGAAATGGCGTTTCGCGACGTCCGCCGACGAACCTGAAGGGCAAGGGCTGGCCGGCACTGCGTTCCGCACCAGGGCGCCTTGCGTCTCGAACGAGCTCCTCACCGACATTCGTGCGACGCATTGGCGTCGTATCGCGCGGGATCAGGGAACGAAGTCCGGCGGCTGCTTCCCCTTGATGAAAAACGGCACCGACGCAGTCGGCATCCTGCTGTTCCTGTCGCCGGACGAAGGCACATTCACGCCTGATCTCATCCAGCTCCTGGGACGGCTGGCCGAGAACGTGTCCTTTGCGCTCGACAATCTCGACCGGGCCGAGGAACGGGCGCGGACCGAGGCGCAGAAGGAGCGCCTGACGCGCATGTTCGCGGCGTTGAGCGATACCAACGAGGCGATCGTTCGAGCCAAATCGCGTGCCGAGCTGTTCGATCTCGTCTGTCAGGCCGCGTCGACCGGTGGCAAGTTCACTTCGACGACAATCGCGCTGGCGAGGCCCGACAGCGATCAGCTCGCGATCGTCGCGACTGCGGGGCCGTCCGCCGAGACCACCCGTAACGTCCGCCTCTCCGTCGATGCCGATCGGCCCGAGGGCCGTGGCATGAGCGGCACGGCGTTCCGCACCCGGCGGCCCTGTATCAGCAACGACTATGTCAATGACAGCCGTGTAAGCGCCTTCCATACCGTCCTGCAAGGTGACGGCGCGCGCTCCGGCGCGGCGTTTCCACTGATCACGCACGATCACGCGGTCGGCGTCATGATCTACATGTCGACCGAGCAGGAGACCTTCACGGCCGAATTCGTCGAACTGCTGCAGCGTCTTGCCGACAACGTCTCCTTTGCGATGGAGAATTTCGATCGCGCCGACGCAAAGAACGAGGCGGACGAGAGGATCGAGTACCTCGCCTCCCACGACAGCCTGACCGACCTGCCGAACCGCGAGACTTTCAACGGGCTGCTCCGCAAGGCGATCGACGAAGCCCAGCACCACGACCACCGCTTCGCAGTGCTGTTCATCGATCTCGACCGCTTCAAGGTCATCAATGATTCGCTGGGTCACGAGGCCGGCGACCTGCTCCTGCTCGAAGTGGCGAACCGGCTGCGCAGCGCGCTGCGGGCCAGCGACGTGGTGGCGCGCCTCGGCGGCGACGAGTTCGTGGTGATCCTCGACCAGTGCGGCGAGATCGACGACGTCCAGCGCATCGCGGCTGGGCTGTTGACCGCGCTCGGCGAGCCCATGGAGCTTGCCGGCCACGAGTGCCACACCACCGCCTCGATCGGCATCGCGATGTATCCGACCAACGGCTCCGACGCGCAGACGCTGACCAAGAACGCCGACATGGCGATGTATCTTGCCAAGGAAGATGGCAAGAACGGCTATCGCTTCTTCTCCAAGGAAGTGAAGACGCAGTCGATCGAACGCCTGTCGCTGGAAAGCGCACTGCGCCGGGCGCTCGAGCGCGAGCAGTTCTCGCTGAACTACCAGCCCAAGGTCGATATGGAGACCGGTCAGATCACCGGCGTCGAAGCATTGTTGCGCTGGGCCCATCCGGAACTCGGCAACGTCTCTCCGGCGCAGTTCATTCCGCTCGCCGAGGAAACCGGCCTGATCGTGCCGATCGGCCGCTGGGTCGTGAGGGAGGCCTGCGCGCAGGCGATGGCCTGGCAGCGCCGCGGCCTGCTCCCGGTGTCGATGGCGGTCAATCTCTCGCCGCGACAGTTTGTCGACGAACATCTGTTGCAGGACGTCGACGAGGCGCTGGCGGCCTCCGGCATGTCGCCGGTGCTGCTCCAGCTGGAGGTCACCGAGAGCATGATGATGCGCAATGTCGGGCGCGCGCTCAAGGTGCTCGACGCCATCCAGAGCCGCGGCATTCGGCTGGCCATCGACGATTTCGGCACCGGCTATTCGTCGATGTCGCTGATGAAGCACTTCCCGATCGACACGATCAAGATCGATCGCTCCTTCGTGCGCGATCTGCCGCAGGATTCGGAGGACCAGGCGATCGCGCAGGCGATCATCAGCATGGGCAAGGCGCTCGGCATGACCGTCGTCGCCGAGGGTGTTGAGAATGCCGAGCAGGAGGCGTTCCTGCGCAGCCATGGCTGCGACGAGATGCAGGGCTTCCTGATCTCGAAGCCGCTCCCGGCCAGGCAGATGGCCGAGCTGCTGCGGCCGATGGTGCTGCCGGTCGCGCCACCGCTCCAGCCGGAGCCGGATCTGGTGGCGCAGGAAGCCGCGGCGTCACGGCTGAAACGCGTCTTCAGCTAGCGCGCTTTAGCGCGACCTGAGCGGATGCGCCTTCTGGTGCCAGGCCCAGGCGGTCCTGATCACTGTGGCGAGATCGGAATGACGCGGCACGAAATTCAGCACTTTGCGCGCGGCGGAGGCATCGGCGACCAGATAGGTGGGATCGCCGGCGCGGCGCGGCTTCATGGTGTGCGGTACCTCGCGCCCGGTTTCCTCCCTGATGGCGTTCAGGATCTCGCGCACCGAAAAGCCGGAGCCGGTGCCGAGATTGAAGCTGTCGCCGGCATGTCCCGTCTCCAGCAGCTTCAGCGCGGCGACATGCGCCGCGGCGAGGTCCGTGACATGGATGTAGTCGCGGATCGCGGTGCCGTCGGGCGTGTCGTAGTCGTCGCCGAACACGGCGAAATCGACATGGCCTTGCAGCGCCATCATGGCGCGCGGAATGAGATGGGTCTCGTTGTCACGCAGCTCGCCGATGCCGCCGGCCGGATCGGCGCCGCTGGCGTTGAAATAGCGCAGGCAGAACGCGCCGAAGCCGTAGGCCGCGCGATAATCGGCCAGCATGCGCTCGATCATCCATTTCGACGCGCCGTAAGGGTTGATCGGCGCACAGGGGAAGTCTTCCGGCAGCTCCTTGGAATCGGCGTTGCCGTAGACGGCGCCGGTCGAGGAGAACACGATGCGCTGGCAGCCCGCGTTGCGCATCGCCTGCAACAGCGACAGCGTGCCCTGCACATTGTTGATGTAATATTTCTGCGGGTCGGTCATGGACTCGCCGACGAGGCTGGCGGCCGCGAAATGCATCACCGCCGTGACCTTGTGGTCGGCGAAGGCGCGCGCCAGCGCCGCGCCGTCGAGCAGATCGCCCGTCACGAGCGGGCCGGCGACGAAGCTGCGATGACCCGTCGAGAGATTGTCGTAGACGACGGGTTGATAGCCGGCGGCGGCCAAGGCGCGGCAGGCGTGCGAGCCAATATAGCCCGCGCCACCTGTGACGAGGACAGTCGGTCGGTCGGTCATGTCGTCTTGTACTCTTCTCTCAGCGATTGAAAGGCCGGTTGCGGCTGAAGAGAAGATAGAGCGCGCGAGGGTTGGTGGTCAAATAGCGCCAGAGCAGGCGGCGCGGCTCGAGCCATGTGCGCCAGGCCCATTCGAGCCCGACCTTCTGCATCCATTGCGGCGCGCGGGACCGGCTGCCCGACAAAAAGTTGAACAAGCCGCCGGATGTCTTGATAACGCCAACATTGGTCATCAGCGGGGTATATTCTTCGACGAATGCCTGCTCGTTGGGCACCCCGAGCGCGACCCAGAGATAATCCGGCGCGAGCGCGTTGATCTCCTCGACTTTCGCGCGGAGGGCGTCGCCGCGCAGATAGCCGTGGCTGTATCCGACGATCTTGAGGTTCGGATACAATCGCTGCACATTCGCGACCGCGGCGGCGTTCTCGTCTTCGCTGGCGCCGAACATGTAGAAGGTGCGGCCGACCGCTTCGGCCTTGCGCGCGACGACATGGAACAGGTCCGTCGTGGCGACGCGCTCGGGCAGCGGAAACCAGGATTGCAGCTTCGAGGCGGCCACCAGCGGCTGGCCGTCGGCATTGATCAGGTCGGCGCCGCGAAACAGGCGTTCGGTCTCCGGCTCGGTCGAGCAGCGTGCCAGCACCTCGCCATTGGCCGAGGTCAGATGCAGCGGTCGGCCGATGCGATTGCGGGGATCGGTCGCCTCGATCATGAAATCGGCGGTTGCTTCCAGGTCGAGCGCGGCCATGCGAAGGCCGCCGATGGTGATCCGCGGCACATCGGCGGTTGCGGCCCGGCCGTCCATATTGACGCGACGCTCAAGCATATTGTCTGCCTCGCTGGCGCGCTTGGGTTGCGGGGGTGAGCTCGTCGAGCACGACGCCGACGAGCTTGCGCTCGGCGCGGCCGAGCATGCTCAGGATCTCTTCCAGGCTGTCGTTGATGTCGAGGCTGGTCGGCAGCACCGCCACCAGCGCGTCGGCGTCATCGAGCAGCTTGCGGCTGCCGGCCGAGAGCGGCATCGCGGGGCCGTCGAGGACCACGAGATCATAGCCGCCGGCGGCGCGCGCCTGCTCGATCGCCTTGCGGATGGCATCCGTCGCCTTGCCGGCATCACCTTCGGCGGCCGGCAGCACCGAGATGCCGTTGACCGTCTTGATCTCGCGCGCGGCCTTGCTGCCGATCGAGAGCCAGCCGAGCCTGCTCGGCTCGCTCTTGCCGGGGCGGCTGATCTTGTTCGAGAGCGGGTGCGCTTGGTGGTCGGCGTCGATCATCAGCACGCGGGCGCCGTCACGCGCGGCGGCGAGCGCGAAATTCAGCGCGGTCACGCTGCGTCCGGTCGTGTCTCCGGCACCGACGAGCGCGATGACCGGCATCGCCTTGCCGTCGGCACGCCGCGCCAATGCGGCGCGCATGTCACGCCACGAGTTGAGCAGCGTCGTCAGCGGAAAGCCGGGTCGCAGCGTCGGCCAGCCGAGCCGGGTCAGGTCGACGCCGCCGCCGGTCGCGAGAATGGCGCCCAGCGTGTGGATGACGTCGGCCTCCTGGAAGCGCGCGATCAGCGGCTTCTCCATCAGGGAGTTTTCGATCATCGAAGGTTGCAGCGGGGGGGCGGCATGTTCCGGTGGAGCCTGTGCCACTTCCGGAGCTCGCGTAGCCTGCTGGGGTCGAGCAGCCTCCGCAGCTCGCGTCGTTTCTGGAGCTCGGGGAGTCTCCGGCGCCGGCGTGCGCTCGCGACGGGTCGGCGCGGGCGCGCCGGCCAGCAGCAATTCTGCTGCGACGAACCAGCCTGACGCCGCGATCGCGCCCAGGATGAAGCCGATCATGGCGAACATGCTCATCGCCGGCGGGAACGATCGCCGCTGCGGCACGGTCGCTTCGCCGATGACGCGGGCGGCCGAGGTATTGAGCGTCTCCTGCTCCTCGGTCTCGCGCGAGCGCTTGAGGAAGGATTGATAGACGTCGCGGCTGGCATCGGCCTCGCGCTCGAGCTCGCGCAGGCGCACGGAGGCCTGGCTGAGCTGCACGCTCTGCCGCTTCTGCGCTTCCAGGGCACGGTTGAGCGAGGCTTCGAAGTCGCGGGCGCGCGTCAAATCGTTCTTGGCGGACTGCGCGAAGCGATCGATCTCTTCGTTGATGGTGCGCTTGAGATCCTCGACCTGCTTCTCGGTCTGGCGCAGCGCGGGATGACGCGGGCCGAGCTCGCTGGTCTGCTCCGCGTATTTCTTGCGCGCGTCGGCATATTGCGCACGCAGATTCGCGATGGTCGGCGACTGCAGTGCTTCCGAATTCGCGCCGGTATCGGCTGCCGTGCGGCGGCTGGCCTCGATCTGGTCGAGTCGTGCCTGCGCGTCCATTGTCGCGGCGCGGGCTGCGGAAAGCCGCTGGTTGCTGGCGGAGAGCTGCTGGTCGCTGATCAGCGCGTCCTGGGTGCCGACGAAGTTGTTCTGGGCTTTGTAGGTGGCGAGTGTGGTCTCGGCGTTGCGCAGCCGCTCGCGCAGCTCCTTCAACCGGCCGGATAGGTCGCTGGTGGCACGCCGTGCGGCCGAGGCCTGCGAGTTGCGGGATTCGGCCAGGTAGGTGCTGGTCAGCGTGTTGGCGAGCATCGCTGCCTTGGCCGGATCGGTCGACCAGACCTCGATGTCGACGATGAAGCTCTTTTCGGTCTTGCGGATGGTGATGTGCCTGTTCAGCGCATCGAGCGCCGCAAGCTGCACTTCCTTCGTCTCCGCGCCGGAGGGCGCGCGCGGCTGCAGGCCAATCAGGCCGAGCAGCGACGACATCAGGCTTTTGCTGTCACCGCCGCCGAATTCCGGATCCTTGTCGAGACCGGCCTGCTCGATCACCTGGAGCAGCACGCTGTTCGACGTGATCAGGCGTGCCTGGCTTTCCACCACCATGGACATACCGGAGACGTCCTGCGCGCGCGGCGTGAGCTCGCGATCGACGAGCTGAAGCTCGCGTGGGTCGACATAGAGCTGGGCGGTCGCGGTGTAGCGGGGCGTCACGCTCTTGCCGACGGTGACGGCAAGCGTCGCGCCGAGGAGGGCGGCAGCAGCAATTGCGATCTTCCGCCGCCAGAGCAGATTGACGAGCTCCAGCACGTTGAAGCCGGCCTGGGACCTCGGTTGCGGGGCCTCCGGTCGGGCCCGATCTATCGGCTGGTTGTAGTCAAGCATGATCCCCAGCTTTCATTCCAATTGCGGCGGGCTGAGGGGTTACTCTTCGCTCTACGCCACGCACCCGGGATATAGGCGCCCTATCAACGCAACAGGGAAAATTAACCATACCCGTTGGGGGACTATTCACTGAAATGGCAAACAAAGCGTTTAAGCCCAGGCCACCATCTGCCGCGTCTTTGTTCCGCTTTGGTGTCACCACGGCCCCCAGTGCATTATCCCGCGTCCTATGCGGACTAGGCAGAGGGTGTGCTCCTGCGATGAAAGTTTCGTTTCTTCGCGAGGATACCATGGCTGTTGCCGGTCTCGTGCCTGTCCATTCGTGCCGGCTATTCGTCGTCGTGGAATTGCTTGACGACAGCCGCCGGATTCCCGGCGACGACCACGCGCGGGGCGACGTTCTCACGCACCACTGTGCCGGCACCCACGACGGAATGGTCGCCGATCGTCACGCCCTTGAGCACGATCGAGCGCGCGCCCACCCATACGTTGTCCCCGATGTGCACCGGTGCGATGGCCCGGGCAACCGCAGGCTCGTGCCGAAGTCGCGGGGGAAGATTGTGAAAGTCCGTGTCGACGATGTCGCAGTCGCTGATCAGGCAGAACGACCCGATGTCGACCTTCTGGTCGCAGCCGATCCAGCAGCCGTTGAGAAGAGTGTCGTGACCGATCGTGACCTGCCCACGCCCGGTAATGAGCACGCGCTTGCCGATCCGGCAGTTCGCACCGATCGAGACGCGGACCCCGCGACCGAGCACCAGCCGACCCTTGAACACGATCCCGGGCCCGAGCTGGAGTCGTCGCCCGTACCGCACCGTCAGCCAGGCGCGCCGGCAGGCGAACAACAGGAGCGCACCGGCCCGCAGCACCGGGTTCTCGATCTTGCGCACCACGCTCGTTCCTGATCCCTGCGGCGCCCCGCGCCCTTCATGTCGTGCCGTGCCTAGCATCCGCGCGTAAATGCGCGGTGAAGGCTGGGTTCGTTCGAACATGCGTTAACCAAGGCATTGCCCATGTTGCGTCGTCGGTGGGTGTTGGGCTGCAAATTGCAGTACCACGCGTGCAGGAACTCGCCGGGAAAACGCGCGAAAGGGTTAAGCGCATGAGCGGATGTGTCCTAACGAGGGCATTGACGTCACGGAGCAGTTTTGAGCGCCGAGTCAGGCCATTCATTTTGCGACGGATCTGTCCCGCGCGGACGTGTCGCCCTGGGACAATGGGCGCAAGGCTTTTTCAACATGTCTCAGCCATCTAGAAGGCCATGACGCTGATCCCGACAGATTTGTCCGCCAGCCGGATCTCGGATGCCGTGCGCGGCTCGAACCGGGAGATCGCGGCGAGTTCGCGCGTCATTGATCTCTCGGTCGGCGTCGTCGTCTGCATTCCCTGCTTTCGCCGCCCCGACCATCTGCGGTTGACACTGGATTCGCTGCTCGGCCAGCGCACCTCGCGCTCCTTTGCGGTTGTCATGGTCGAGAACGATGCGGCAGGGCGCGCGAGTGCGCCGGTCGCTGCGGAATATCTCGCCGCAGGCAAGCTCCAGGGCCTCTGTCTGGTCGAGAAGCGGCAGGGCAATTGCCAGGCGATCAACGCCGCGTTCGAGACGGCGCAGGCGGTGTTTCCCGCTGCGACCCGCTTCCTGATGATCGACGACGACGAGATCGCGTCGCCCGATTGGCTCGAGCTGATGATCCGGACTGCGGAGGCGACCGGTGCCGACGTGGTCGGCGGACCGGTGCTGCCGGTGTTCGACGACGACAGCCAACCCTGGCTCGCGCGTCATCCCGCCTTCTGTCCCACATACGATTACACCGGCGCGGTGCCGTTGATCTATGGCTGCGGCAACTGCCTGATCACGCGCACGGCGTTCGAGAGGCTCGGCAGTCCGGCTTTCGATCTACGCTTCAATTTCCTTGGTGGCGGAGATTGCGACTTCTTCTATCGCGGCCGCAATGCCGGCATGACCTTCCACTGGACCGCGGAAGCCGTCATCACCGAGACCGTGCCGCAGAACCGCACCAGCCTCGGCTGGATCGCCAGACGGAGCCTCCGCATCGGGGTGATCAACTATCGTGTGCGGTCCAAAGCCGCGCAGAGCGCGGGCGCGCGGGCGCGCTTGTTTGCGCTGACGCTGGGACGGCTGCCGCTTTCGCTGATGCGCTCGGCTCGCCTGATGACGTCATCGAAAGGGGTCGTTGCGATCCACCCGATGCTGGTGGCCGTCGGTTCTGCTCTCGCGGCATTCGGTTACGATCCGAAGCCCTATGAGGCCTCGAAGATCGTTTCCTGACGCGTCAGCCTCTAGATTCCAAAATAGGAAAGAGCGACCTTGACCGCCGATCGCGGGATCGCCCTGAGCGAGCGACGCCCGACCATGCCGAGATAGCCAAGCGCCTCGCGATATCGCCCGAAGCGGACCGCCTGTGTTGCCGCATAGGTCACGAGATGGATTTCGGCTGCTCGCCGCAGTCCGGCTGCCGCGCCCTCGGGAAGTCTCGCGAGGATCAGCCCGTCGTCGAAGACCCGCGTGATCGCCGGAAAGAAATCCTGCGGCGTCCGCACGGCCGCGTTCATGGTGCTGGCCGTGTGCAGGCGATAGTCGAGCAGAAGCTTCGGCGCGAACGCGAACTCGCCGATCGCGGCAAGGCGGCACCAGCAATGCCAGTCCTCGCAATATCTGAGCGACGTGTCGAAGCCGCCGATGGCGCGGAAGGCGTGCGTGCGGGCGAGCGCGATGCCGCCATTGACGATGAAATTGCCGGCCGCGAGCCGCGTCAGCACGTCGCCGGACGGCTTGCGCCGACCTTTCAGCAGGTCGCGCCGGCCGATCTGCCGTCCCTCGCTGTCGATCGTGTTGTAGTCGCCGTAGACGAGAATCGCGAGCGGAGCATTGCGTGCCGCCGCCAGCAGCGCCGCCACGGCGCCGGGACGCAGGCGGTCGTCGGCGTCGAGGAAGAGCAGCCATTCGCCCTTTGCATGTCGCGCGCCGAGATTGCGCGCGGCCGATACGCCGGCGGAGTCGTTGGTCAGCAGCCGCAGCCGACGGTCAGCAATGGCGCGAACGATCGCAGCGGTGTCATCGGTCGATCCGTCGTCAACGACGATCACCTCGGTCACCTCGGTCTGCGCCAGCGCGCTGGCAAGGGTTTCGGCGACATAGGGCGCAGCGTTCTTGGCGGGAACCACGATCGACACCGACGCGCCGCGGGTCGCCGGCAGCGGGAGGCGCGCAGCCGTTGCCGCGCGCGAGGCGATCGGCAGATCGAGGACGTCGTTGGCGGTGGTCAAGTTACGGCTCGCCTTTAAGGGTCTGTTAACCAGGGCGCATCTGTCGATGGCGTTTCGATCGCAACCTTGGCCGCTGCGAATGATACTCGCATTACGGCTAAATCGTTGCCGCGTAGACCTGCGCGACTGCGGTTTCGCGCAATAGCGTTAAGCTGCTGGCATTAAGCCTGTCGTAGATTTGGAGGAGTGCGGCAGCCGGTCCCATGCGAGAATGCGGGCCTGATTGCCGCGGATGGATCCTGTGCCCGCAAAGACATTCGACTACGACCCCGATGCCATGGTCCTCAACCTGTTCTACGAGGACAAGGACGATCGCTGGTTTCCCGGCGACCGGCACCTGCGGCGCATGGCGCGCCGCATGCTGCTGGGCGAGCCGCGCATGAGCGGTCAGCTCCGCGTGTTCCTCAATCTCTGTGCGGGGCTCGACCGGCTCGGTATCCGCTACCGCGTCAACGACTACGGCCATATCGCGCAGCATCCCGAAGAGCTCGCCTGCATCGTCGGCCGCACCTTCCTGCTCGACAAGTTCGAGTGGAAGAACCCGATCCTGCTCGGGGTTGCCGCCCACAATCATCCGCTCGACGATCCCGACCTGTTCAAGCGTCTGCCGGTGAAGAAGGTCGTGGTGCCCGGCCCATGGTACGCCGACATGTACCGGCCGTACTGGCCCGACACGGAGGCCTGGCCGGTCGGTATCGACACGGATCTGTGGGCGCCGCCGCGCACCTCGCACAAGACCGTCGACGTGCTGATCTACGACAAGGTCCATTGGGACCGCGAGCGCTATGCGCCGGAGCTGATCGAGCCCGTCCGCGCGCGGCTCATTGCGGAGGGGCGCTCGTTCACGGAACTGCGTTACGGCAGCTACAAGGAGGAAGACTACCAGGCCGCGCTGGCGGGGGCGCGCGCGATGATCTTCCTGTGCCAGAACGAGAGCCAGGGCATCGCCTATCAGCAGGCGTTGTCCTGCGGCGTGCCGGTGTTCGCCTGGGATCCCGGTGGACCGTGGCGGGACCCGGACTATTTCCCGCATCGTGTCCAGTTCGAGCCGGTGTCGTCGGTGCCGTATTGGGACGAGCGTTGCGGCGCCAGGTTCCTCGACATCGCGGGATTCGAGGCCGGTTGGAACGACTTCTGGGCCGGTTGCGCCGCTGATACGTACGATCCGCGCGGCTTCGTTCTCGACAATCTCACGCTGGAGCAACGAGCGCTGCAATATTACCAGATCGCGCAGAGCATCGTGCGGCAGCAGGCGGTGTCGCAGAGCTCCGGCATGCTGGTTGACGGATGGTTAACGGGGATGAGCTAGGAGTTGAAGCTTCCCCGGCTTCATCACTGCCATGGACCATGGATCACAGCGCTGCTGACATGACCGACGTCGCGCCCCGATCGTTGGGCCACGTTCTGCACGACGGGCTTGCGAGGCTGAACGCCGTGCAGGCGGCGCGGTGCCTCATCGCGATTGCCGCGCTGCTCCTCGTGCTGGTGACGCTCGATCCGTTTCCCGACCTGCGCAGTGAGGATGTTGCCACCGTCGTCGGCGGACGAATGGCGACGGCCTATATCTCGTGGGGCCTGCTGGCTGCGGTCGCCATGCTGCTCGTCGCGGCCACGGATGCGCCTTCCCTGAAGACCCTGGTGACGCCGCTGCACGTCTGTCTCGTCGGCTGGCTGTTGATCAACATCGCTCTCGCGGAGAACCGCGGCGTTTCGATGCAGCGCTTCGTGCTCGCGGTCAGTGTGACGTCGCTCGCCGTCCTGTTGCCTTTGCTGCCGCCGACGCAGCGTGCCTTCAACCTGTGCCTGGGCGCGGCCGCGCTCGTGCTGCTCGCGCTTTGCTATCTCGGCGTCCTCCTCGCTCCGCAATATTCGATCCACACCGCACTCGACGTCACCGAGCCGCAGCTCGCCGGCGACTGGCGCGGCAGTTTTGGCCACAAGAACATCGCCTCGCCGGTGATGACCGTCCTGGTCTATGTCGGCATCTATCTCTGCAGTGCCGGCTCGTTCGTGATGGGTCCGGCGATCGCCGCGATGGCAGGCATCTTCCTGATCTTCACCGGCGGCAAGACCTCGTCGGTGCTGTGCCTTGCGATCTATGCGCTCGCCTCGCTGGTCTATGTGACGCCAGGTCTGTGGCTGAAGCGGATCTTGTGCTTCGCGCCGCTGATCGTGATGAACCTGCTGACGGTCGGAAGCGTCATGAGCCCGGCGCTCGGCGGCATCACGCGGCTGCTTCCTCTCGATCCCACCTTCACCGGCCGTTCCGACGTCTGGCAGTTCGCGCTGGCGGCCGTCGCCGAAAAGCCGATCATCGGCCACGGCTATGCGGCCTTCTGGGACGACGTCACCGCGCGGCAGACCGCCCAGGGCGCCGAATGGGCGACGAGCGCAGCGCACAGCCACAACAGCTATCTCGAGCTTGCGGTCACCATCGGCCTGCCGGGGCTGCTGCTGGTGGCTCTCGTCTTCGTGCTCGCGCCGCTTCGCAATTTCCAGTCGGCCCAGGCTCACAACCGCAGTGGCGCGCTGGCCAAGCTGTTCCTGACCATATGGCTGTTCGGCCTGTACTACGGGACCACCGAGACCTTCCTGCTCGAACGTCAGAATCCGATCTGGTTCATGTTCGCGCTGGCCGTGGCCGGCCTGCACTTCCTGGCCAGGTTCCAATGCGTCGACCAGGTCGCGCCGGAGCGCTAACAACTTGTCGCAGTCGGGGCGGCGCTGGTGGCATCGGCTTAACGATAAGCCGTGACGTGACTTGTGGTCTGCGACAAAACATAATCTATCTGGAAACATTCAGTCATTGTAAGCGCCCGCAGATGACGTGTCTCAGCGTCGAGCAACCAGATGATCTTGTGTCCAGAACGCCGGGAATCGCTGTCGATTTCGTGCGCGACTGGCGGCAGGCCGAATCGCGGCTGAGCGCAGGTCATCGCACCGCGTTCCAGCATGGTTACTGGCTCGGCGCCTGGTACGAGGCGTTTGGCGACGTCACGCCGCTGATCGCTGTGATCTCCGACGTTGCGACCGGCAAGGACATCGCCGTGGTGCCGATGAACAGCCATGTCAGGCGCGGCATTCGCATCGTCGAATTCGCCGACCTCGGTGTCTCCGACAACAACGCGCCGATCATGGCGCCCGATGCCGCGCTGGATGCGGCGGCGACGGACGCGATCGGCAAGGCGCTGGTCGATTCATTGCGCGCCTTGCCCGACCGCTTCGATCTGCTGCGCCTGAAGAAGATGCCGGCCCAGATCGGCGGCCATGTCGGCGGTAAGCCGAACCCGCTGGTGTCGCTCGGCCGGATCGGATCGTGCTCGCTCAACCGCAATCTCGTGCTGACGGGCGACGACTATGCGGACTATCGGGCATCGCTCAAGCGCCTGCAGCTGCCGCGATGCTGGCGCGTCTTCAGCCGCCTCGGCAACGCGCGGTTCGAGATCGCCACCGATGTCGAGCGCGCGCGAGAGATCCTCGATGTGATGGACGTCCAGCAAGACGAACGGATGAGACAGCTCGGCTCTCCGTTCGTCCTCAACGACGATGCTCACGCCCGTTTCTATCGCGAGGTGGCGCGCCGGGGTGTTGCCGATGGCTATGCTGTCATCTCGGCGCTGGTTTGCGACAAGGGTATCGTTGCCACCACGCTCGGCGTCAGATATGGCGCAACGTATGTCCTGCTGCGCATCAGTCACACCGGCAAGACCTGGGCGAACTTCTCTCCCGGGCTGCTCGCAACCGAATGCACCATGGCGGCGCTGCATGCGCAGGGCCTGCGCCGCTTTGATCTCAGCATCGGTAATCAGGATTACAAGCGCCGCCTCGGCGCCGAGCAGATGCCGTTGACCGATGTCAGCGTCGCGTTGTCCTGGCGCGGTATGCCCTACGCTTGGCGCGACCATGCCGCGCAGGAACTGCGTCGCCATCCCACGCTTGCCGCGATTGCGGCGCGGGCGATGGGCAGATCAGCGCGCTAGACTCAGGACCCCGCGCATCCGGCGCAGTGCAGCCGGCCGCGCGAGGCGCGGAACAGGCTCCGGCAATACCAGCGCCGCGCCAGCGCCTGTGCCGGCTTGCGGATCATCTGCGCGATCAGGAAGATTTCGAAAGCCATACGTGCCGTTCCTGCGGCGTTAAATGGGGCGGCATTCCCGCATGAGAGCGCCGCCCCGCGTCGCACCAGCCATGCGGCTGGAGCTGAAGCTCAACCGTTCAGCTTAGCCATGCAGCTTCTTGGCGGTCTCCGCGATCTGGCGTCCCTGGTAGCGCGCGCCGGCGAGCTCGTTGGCGCTGGGCTGGCGGCTGCCGTCGCCGCCGGTGATCGTGGTCGCACCGTACGGCGCGCCGCCGGTGACTTCGTCGAGCTTCATCTGGCCAGCGAAGCCGTAGTTCATGCCGACGATCACCATGCCGAAGTGCAGCAGGTTGGTGATGATCGAGAACAGCGTCGTCTCCTGGCCGCCATGCTGGGTCGCGGTCGCGGTGAAGGCGCCGCCAACCTTGCCGTGCAGGGCGCCCTTGGCCCAGAGCCCACCGGCCTGGTCGAGGAAGTTGGCCATCTGCGAGGCCATCCGGCCGAAGCGGGTGCCGGTGCCGACGATGATCGCGTCGTAATTGGCGAGGTCTTCGACCTTGGCGACGGGAGCGGCCTGGTCGACCTTGTAATACGAGGCTTTCGCGACCTCGGCCGGCACCAGTTCGGGCACGCGCTTGATGTCGACGGTCGCGCCGGCTTCGCGTGCGCCTTCGGCGACGGCGTTCGCCATCGCTTCGATGTGGCCGTAGGCGGAATAATAGAGGACGAGAACTTTGGTCATGGTGGTCTCCGTTGGAATTACGTGAGGGGGTTGGTTGCTTGGATCGTCAGGCCGCGTCGACGAGCACGAGTTCGGAATCTTCGAGCGCGGTGATCTTCAGTTTCTCCTCGTCGCGGATCGCGACGCCGTCGCGCGCATTGACGCGGACACCGTTGATCTCGACCGCGCCTGCCGCGGGCACGAGGTACAGGTGCCGCGACTTCTCGGGCGCGTATTCCGCGCTCTCGCCGGCCTTCAGCGTGGTGGCGAGCACCCGCGCATCGGCGCGGATCGGCAACGCGTCCGTGTCACCTGCGATCCCGCTCGCGATGGTGACGAGCTTGCCGGTGCGATCCGACTTCGGGAACGGTTTTGAGCCCCAGGTCGGCTGTCCCCCGCGCGCGGTCGGCTCGATCCAGATCTGGAAGATCCGGGTCTTGCTCGGCTCCAGATTGTACTCGGAGTGGCGGATGCCGCTGCCGGCGCTCATCACCTGCACGTCGCCGGCTTCAGTGCGGCCCTCGTTGCCGAGGCTGTCCTGATGGGTGATCGCGCCCTCGCGAACATAGGTGATGATTTCCATGTTGGCGTGGGGATGGGCGGGAAAGCCGGTGTTCGGCGCGATCTCGTCGTCGTTCCACACCCGCAAGGCACCGTGACCCATGTTGTTCGGGTCGTAATGGCTCGCGAAGGAGAAATGATGTTTTGCTTTCAGCCAGCCGTGATCGGCGCCGCCGAGTTTGTTGAAGGGTCTGAGTTCGATCATGTGCGTCGTCCCTGTGCGGGTGCCCTGAATGTCTGATGACCTCTTGGATAAGCCCCCACTTGTGGTATAGAAATAGAAACTGTTGAAACGCATCGTTTCCTGAAATACTCCGATTGGGTCGGCTCCATGGCAAAACTCCCCGATTTCGAGGCGCTCGCGATTTTCGCAAAAGTCGTGGAATTACGGTCGTTTGCGGGAGCCGCGAGCGAGCTTGCGATGTCCAAGGCGACGGTCTCCAAGGCGGTGACGCGGCTGGAGGAGCGGCTTGGCGCCCGGCTGTTCAACCGCACCTCGCGCCGGCTCGCCCTGACCGATGCCGGACACAAGCTCGCCGAACGCGCCACGCGCCTGCTCGTCGACGGTGAGGCCGCGGAGAACGAGGCGCTGGCGCAATCGGTGGCGCCCCGCGGCTTGGTGCGGCTCGCCGTGCCCATGACGTTCGGGATCAAGGCGGTGGCGCCGCTGCTGCCGGAATTTTTCGAGACCTATCCGGAAGTCTCGGTCGACCTGCATTTGAGCGATGCGACCATCGACCTGATCGGCGAGGGCTTTGACATGGCGGTGCGGATCGCGCGGCTGCCGGACTCCTCGCTGATCGCCCGCCGGCTCTTCACCATGCCGCGCTTCACGGTGGCGGCGCCGTCCTATCTCAAGAAGCATGGCCGGCCGACGCATCCGATGCATCTGGCCGAGCACAAATGCTTCAGCTACGCCTATCTCTCGACGCCCAATGTCTGGCACTACACCAATTCGGCCGGCGAGCAGGCCAGCGTCCGTCCCGGCGGCCAGCTACGCGTCAACAATGGCGAAGCCGTGATGCCGGCGCTGGTCGCCGGCCTCGGCATTGCCGAGTTGCCGGAATTCATCGTCGGCGAGGCCATCTCGTCGGGCGAAGTCGAAGTGATCCTCAAGGACTGGAAACAGGCCGAAGGCGCCGTGCACCTCGTAACCCCGCCCGGCGGCCCGCGCCCTGCGCGCGTCGAAGCGCTCGGCGATTTTCTCGCGGCGAAGCTGCCGGGCACCTGCAAGCGGCGGCCGCGCGGGAAGATGAAGGCTTAAGCGAACGGTTTCAACGCCCCCGTCATTGCGAGCGCAGCGAAGCAATCCAGAGTGTCTCTGCGGAGGGATTCTGGATTGCTTCGTCGCAAACGCTCCTCGCAATGACGGAGTTCGACTACGACACCTTCACACCGTCGATAGCGACGATCCGCAAGGCCGGCTTGAGCGTCTCTTCCAGCTGCGACTTCAACTCATGCACACGCGGGTCGTTCGATCTCGCGGCGCACACCGCGTATTGATGCACCGATTGCGCCAGGGCACGCCGCGCTTCTGGCGTTCGCGTGACGTCCGGCTTTGAAAGCCGCAGGACGATGGCTGCGAGGTTCACCAGCATCTCGTCCAGGGCGACGTCGATGGTCGCGAGCTTTCCCATGGCACACTCCCTGACAGGGGATCTGGGACGGCAACGGTGGCTTTGCTGCGGCGTTCCCCGGGGCGGGCCGAACGTGGTTAATGCTCCGTAAACGCCTTGTTCTCGCCGATCGCCACGCTAGGCTGGGGCCCAAGAAAAAACCGGGGAGGGACCTGCCATGGACCGACGCGATATCCTGCGCGCCGCTGCCGCACTGCCGTTGCTGCGCGCTGCCTTGCCGGCGCCGGCCTTCGCGCAAACCTATCCGGCGCGCAACATCACCATGATCGTGCCGTTTCCGGCCGGCGGGCAGGCCGATCTTGCCGCGCGCCCGGTGGCGATGGCACTGGAGCGGATCCTCGGCAAGCCAGTCATTGTCGACAACCGTGCCGGAGGCGGCGGCGGATCGGTCGGCAATGCCGCGGCCGCGCGCGCGGAGCCCGACGGCTACACGCTGCTGATGACGCTGTCCTCGCTCGCGGTGCTCCCCGAGGCCGACCGGCTGTTCGAGCGTCCCGTCGCCTACGAGGTCTCGCAGTTCATGCCGATCGCGCGCGTGCTGGCTGACCCGACCTTGCTTGCGGTGCCGGCCTCGTCGCCATGGAAGACCGCGCAGGAGTTCGTCGAGGACGCCAGGAAGCGCCCGGGCCAGATCACCTATGGCTCGTCAGGACCCTACGGCACGCTGCATGTGGCGATGGAGATGTTCGCGAACAGCGCCGATATCAAATTGCTGCACGTGCCGTTCCGCGGCGCGGGGCCGGCGTTGACCGCGTTGCTCAGCGGCACGGTGCAGGCAATCGCGGCCGCACCCGGCACGCTGAAGCCGCAGGTCGACGATGGCAAGCTGCGCGTGCTGGGCAATTGCGGCGCGCAGCGCATCGCGAGCTTCCCCGATGTGCCGACGTTCCAGGAACTCGGCTACAAGGATGTCGAGATGTACATCTGGGCCGGCTTGTTCGCGCAGAGTCCGCTGCCGGCGCCGGTCGCGACCCGGCTGCGCGAGGCGATGGCGCAGGTGATGACGAGCCCCGATGTGCTCAAGGCCTTTGACACCTCCGGCAGTCTCGTCGCCTATCAGGATGCGCCGGCTTTCTCCAGGTTCATCGCCGCCGACAGCGCGCGGTTAATTGCGGCTGTGAGGAAGATCGGCAAGGTCGAGTAGGTTCCAGCCTTATTTCACATTTTGTTGTAGGTCCTGAACCGGCTCTCGCCTCATTGATTGGTGAAAATCGATTGGTATCGACGAGAAGGACCAGGACATGCGAACAGAGCGGATTGCGCTGGGTGTCGCGCTCGCGATCGGCGGTATCGTTGCGCAGAGCGCGGCCTTCGCGGAAGAATATCGCGGAACCATGGAGCAGCAGATGGCCTGCACACCGGACGTGTGGCGTCTGTGCAGCGACCAGATTCCGGATGTGAGCCGCATCACGGCCTGCCTGCAGCAGAACACGCCGCAGCTCTCGAGCGGCTGCCGCGCGGTGTTCGAGTCCAACAACCAGATGCCGCCGCAGCAGCAAGTTCAGCGCAATCGCGCCGCGCCGTCACCGCGCTACGTGCCGCCGCCTCCCGCGGCCCAGCCGCGGCCTTACGATGACGATGATTAGTGTGGGCTAGGGTCTGATCTCGCAGACGTCGACCCATTCGGCGCCGACGAGTTCGGCCATCCGGTCGGGCGCAATGCGCACGGCGCTGTGGGTCGAGCCCGCGGCGGGAACCACGATGTCGAATGCCTTCAGCGACACATCGCAGTAGATCGGCAGCGGCGATTTCAGCCCGAACGGGCAGACACCGCCGACCTCGTGCCCGGTGATCTCGGCGACCTCTTCCAGGCCCAGCATCTTCGGCTTGCCGCCGAATTGCGCCTTCACCTTCTTGTTGTCCATGCGCGAGGTGCCGGCCGCGACGATCAGGATCACGCGCTCGCCGACGCGCAGAGACAACGTCTTGGCGATCATCCCGGGCTCGACGCCATAGGCCTCGGCGGCCAGCGGCACCGTGGCCGAGCTGATCGGAGATTCGATGACGGATATGTCGGGGGCTTTCTCGGCGAAGAAGGCGCGAACGGATTCCAGGCTCATTCCAGTCAGCTCAGTCCAGTTTTATTGGCGGGCGGCGATCCCTAGGTCATCCCTCGAGATGATCCCTGGGTCATCCCTCAAGATGATCCCGGCCAGTTCGGAAAGCGAACGGACGCGAAGATCCGGCGCAAAGCCGAGCTCATCCATCTGGGTGCGGATCGCCCTAAACATGGTCAGCGGTGCCACGAGTTCGTTCTCGACGCAAGCCAGCGCCATCGCCTCCGGCGTCACCCGCTCGATCCAGGCGACGTTCAGGCCGAATGATTTCGCACCCGCAACGTCCCAGGGATTGGAAGAGACGAACAGCACCTCGTCAGGCTTGGTGCCGAGCACCTCGCCGATCAGCTCATAGGCCTGCGGGCTCGGCTTGAAGATCTTCTTGGCATCGACGCTGATGGTGGCATCGAGCAGGCGATCGAGGCCGGAGTTGCGCACCAGCGTATTCAGCATGTCCGGGCTGCCATTGGAGAGGATGGCAAGCTTGCGCGGTTTCAGCGCGGTGAGCGCGCTTGCTGCATCCGGATAGAGATCAAGATGCAGGTACTTCTCGATCGCGCGCTCGAACGTAACAGGGTCATAGGCAAGGCCGAGAAGGCGCAGCGTGTACGCAAGCGAGTCGCGCGTGACCGCCGCAAAATCCTGGTAGCGCCGCATCAGCGAGCGCAACCAGGTATATTCGAGCTGCTTGATCCGCCAGACCTGCGTGATGATCTCGCCGTAACCCGGAAACGCATCCTCGGTAATCTCCGCGACCGACTGGATGTCGTAGAGCGTTCCGTAGGCGTCGAAGACGACGGCTTTGATGCTCAAGGGACTGGTCCTCCGGGATCGTTGCGGTCGCAAGGATTATATAAGCCCTGCGATTTCGATCCAAG
The DNA here is from genome assembly GCF_008932115.1 of Bradyrhizobium betae. Lineage (NCBI taxonomy): Bacteria > Pseudomonadati > Pseudomonadota > Alphaproteobacteria > Hyphomicrobiales > Nitrobacteraceae > Bradyrhizobium > Bradyrhizobium betae. Next base: position 2,189,275 of record NZ_CP044543.1, on the reverse strand, counting down.
GAGCGAAGTTGAATTGGGCGCCTTGGCTCCTAAAGCTTGACGACGACCTTGCCGAAATGTGAGCCGGTCCGGAGGTAAGCATACGCCTCGGGGACTTCGTCGAAGCCGTAGACTCGATCGACGATCGGGTGGATCGTGTGTTCGGTCAGGAAGCTGTTCATCGCGGTGAAATGTTCGACCGATCCGACGGTGACACCGATGATGTCGGCATTCTCCCATTGAAGGCGCGCGAGATCGGGCTTCGGGCCGAACCCCGTCAACACGCCAATTTGAACGATCTTGCCCCCCGACGCGACCGATCGCAGCGATCGGTCATAGGTGCCGGGACCGCCGAGTTCGAGGATATGGCTGGCACCTTCGCCATCCGTCGCTTTCATCAGCGCAACATCCCAGTCAGGCGTGTCGCGGTAGTTGATGAGGATCGAGCCGCCCAGCGCCTTGGCGCGGGCGAGCTTTTCATCCGAGGACGAGATCACGAGCGCGCGCGCTCCGAGCGCCGCTGCGAATTGAAGTCCGAACAGCGCGACGCCACCCGTTCCCTGGACCAGCAGCGTATCGCCTTTGCCCATCTGGCCGCGTGCAATGAGGCCATGGAAAGCAGTGACACCGGCACAAGGCAAGGTCGCGGCTTCGACCGAAGATAAATGTGCCGGCACGGAAACGAGCGCATTTGCCGGTAGCACGACATACTCCGCCAGCATTCCGTCCATCGTGTTGCCACCAAGGGATGACGGGACATAGCTGGCCTTGAACGGCCCCGAGATCCAATCGCGAAAGAACGATGCCGCAACGCGGTCTCCGACGCGCCATTGCGTGACGCCGGCGCCGATGGCGTCAACGACGCCTGCACCGTCAGAAAGTGGCACGCGGCCGTTGAGCCCACCTTGGCCCACGCGGTCGAGGATCAGGAGGTCGCGGTAGTTCAGACTGACAGCTTCGACCCGGATGCGGACCTCGCCATTGGCGGGTTCTGGTTTGCTGACCTCGGCTCGCATAAGGCCATCGCCACCGGCTTGGCCATTCAAATGGTAGGCTTTCATCGTTGCTCCCTCTCAAGCGGCATTCACTTGGATGAGCCGAGTCTGTAAGGTCTGACAGCGCTGTGAGGGTCAAGAGGTTTTCAGATGAAAATTGGCGAACTTGCCCGGAGGACGGGAGTGAGCGTTCGGATGCTGCGCTACTACGAAGCCGAAGGGCTCCTGGCGCCGATGCGGACCGCGGCTGGTTACCGCGACTATGGTCCGGCGGACGAGGAAACCGTGCGGCGGATCAAGATGCTTGGCGCCGCCGGCATGAAGCTCGAAACGATCCAGCGATTGCTGCCGTGTGTGCGCAACAATGACCCGGCGTTCACGCCCTGCAACGAGTTGCGAGGAATACTCGCCCAGCAGGTCGGACTGATCGATGAGCGCATCGAGACGCTCAGCCAGAGCCGGAATATTCTGGCCGGCTTCCTGGCAAGTGTGAGCTGATCGGACGCAACGCGATCATCAGCTTACTGTCCATTTGCGTTCCTGGTCTCTCGCTCGGCGGATGTCGATCTTGCCCCGTTCGTCGGTACGGGTTTGCACGCGGGACTTTCCAGGACGGACTGCACCTCCTGTGCCGCTGACGAAGCGAACGACGCGCGTTGACTCACGTCAACAGGGAGCCCGGCGCCGCATGCTAGTCGAGACATCGGGGCGGTACCATTCGAACCATGGACATGAAACAATGGTTACGCAAAGCAACATCAACTTCTTCACGAATTGGGGAAGGGAGCGCCTCGGCGAAATGGAAGCAACGGTGACCTCATTCCAGGCCAAGGCCGCCGAGGTGCAGGCCGATCTCAGTGAGAAGGCCACAAATGTCCTGGCGGATCTCTGCAAGCAGCGCGATGAATTCCGCGACACCCTGAAGAAGCAGTCGGAGGCGGGCGAGGCGGCCTGGACCGAGGCGAAATCGAAGATGGAAGCCGACTGGCGCGTGTTCGAGACCGAGGCCGGAAAGTACGTCGAAAGCTTCGGCAAGCAGCTCGAGCAGCAACAGGCGACGTTCAAGCTTCAGGCGGATGCGCAGCTCAAGGCGTGGCGTGAAGTTGCCGACAGGCTCGGCAGCGATGCCGGGAAGTTCGCTTCCGAGCATCGGGCAGACATCGACGCCGCGCTGAAGCGCATGAATGCCGATGCGGCCGAGGCGGAGAAGAAACTGGAGAAGCTGAAACAGGCCGGGACCCACTCGTGGTCCGCACTCATGACCGCCTTGACCGAAACGCGCCTTGCCTTTGATCGAGCCAATGAGGCGGCGCGTGAGGCTTTCAAGCGAGCTGCTTGATCAGGCGCGGTGAACTTCCGGAGACCGCCGCCGGGCGGTCTCCTTGGCTTGCCTTCGGTGGCTCAAGCGTTGCTCTGCAACGCCACGGGCCGCCTCAGCGTCCGCGCTAGATCCCCAGCAGCTTCCTTGCGTTGGCCTTCAGCACCTTCGGTCGGATCTCGTCGCGGATCTCGATCTTGGCGAAATCCGCCAGCCAGCGGTCCGGCGTGATCACCGGCCAGTCGGAGCCGAACAGCATCTTGTCCTGCAGGATCGAGTTGATGTAGCGCACCAGGATCGGCGGGAAATATTTCGGCGACCAGCCCGAGAGGTCGATATAGACGTTCGGCTTGTGGGTCGCGACCGACAGCGCTTCTTCCTGCCAGGGGAAGGAGGGGTGGGCGAGGATGATCTTGAGGTCGGGGAAATCCGCCGCGACGTCGTCCATGTACATCGGGTTGGAATATTTCAGCCGCATCCCCATGCCGCCGGGCATGCCCGAGCCGACGCCGGTCTGGCCGGTGTGGAACAGCGCGATCGCGCCGCCATTGTTGATCTCTTCGTAGAGCGGGTAGGCCATGCGGTCGTTGGCGTAGAAGCCCTGCATGGTCGGGTGGAATTTGAAGCCGCGGACGCCGTATTCCTCGATCAGCTTGCGCGCCTCGCGTGCGCCGAGCTTGCCCTTGTGCGGGTCGATCGAGACGAAGGGGATCAGGACGTCGAGATGGTCGGAGGCGGCCTCGATCATCTCGTAATTGTTGTAGCGGCGGAAGCCGGTCTCGCGCTCGGCATCGACCGGGAAGATCACCGCGGCGATGTTCTTGGAGCGGTAGTAGGCCGCGGTCTCCGGCACGGTCGGCGGATGCTTGTTCGGCGACTTGAAATAGTCGGCCATCTGCGCCTGGAAATCGTCATAGCCGTCGTCGGGATGGCAGCCGCAGGGCTCCTCGGCATGGGTATGGATGTCGATGGCGACGACATCGTCGATATTCGGCAGCTTGAGCTTCGGCATTGGTTTCCTCCCGACCGGTTGCCAAATTGATTATATGATATAACGAATTTGGCAAGGCATCGGGGGCGGCAAAACCGCAAGCAGGAAAAGTCTTTGCCATGCCTGACCTCAGGTGAGGCAAATCGGGCCGATCCGGCCGGTTCTACTGTGCATGGGGTTGTTTTGAAGAAATTTGCTGGCCCGGAACGGGGCAGTTAACATTGACATCACCTCCCGCCATGCCTTAAGAACCGCCCCGTCCCGGGCGGTTGTCCGCCAGCGGGTTAAATCTCATTTTGCCACATTCGCGCGTGCCGAAACGGGTGTGCCGAACACGGCCTTTCGAACGTTCAGGATTCTGCCATGAAGGTCCGTAACTCGTTGAAGTCGCTGCGCGGTCGCCATCGCGCCAACCGCCTGGTCCGCCGCAAGGGCCGGGTCTATGTGATCAACAAGGTGCAGCGCCGCTTCAAGGCTCGCCAGGGCTGAGCTTTGGGCGGCTGATCTCTGCGCTGCCGGCGCCTCTGCGCCCCGCAAGACCACGGCCTCACACGAGTTTGACGCCGCCTTTGCTTTGCAAGGGCGGCTTTACGCGTTTAGACTTTCGCCATGGCAGTGAGATTCCGCTTCGCGCGCACCTTGTGTTTGACCCTTGTGTTGGGGACCGCCGGCCTTGCTCCGGCCTTGGCGCAGACTGTTCAGCCGGCCCCGCCCGGCAAGCAGCAGAAGAAGCTTCCTGAAGCGCCGGCCAAGCTGCCCAAGGTCGACCGCAACAAGAATATCGATTTCCTGTTCGGTGCGCTGAAGGCCGCGCCGGACGAGGCCAGCGCCAAGCATGTCGAGGCGCGGATCTGGGCGATCTGGATCCAGACCCCGAGCGATACCGCATCGCTGCTGATGGCGCGGGCCAAGACCGCGGTCGATGCGCAGAAGATCGATGTGGCGATCAAGCTGCTGGATTCGGTCATCAAGCTCAGGCCCGACTACATCGAGGCCTGGAACCGGCGCGCTACGCTCTACTATATGCAGAACGACTATACCCGTTCGCTCGCCGACATCCGCGAGGTGCTGATCCGCGAGCCCCGCCATTTCGGCGCGCTCGCGGGGCTCGGCATGATCATGCAGGAAGTCGGGGACGAGAAGCGCGCGCTCGAGGCCTACCGCAAGGCGCTCGCCGTCAATCCGCACCTCGACAAGATCCCCGATCAGGTCAAGTCCCTGACCGAGAAGGTCGAAGGCCGCGACATCTAGCCGAGAACTCGACCATTTCTTGAGTGAACGCGGCGTCTGTGGATTAACCACGATCGCAGGCGCAGCGTCCCGAGGACTATTGTGAAGGCTGCCGCAGGCCTACCTGCATTGCAGGAGCAAAGCCATGAAGCGTTTGATCTTTGCGGGTAGCTTGCTGCTCGCGTCGGGGACGATGAGCCTCGCCGACGGACTGTTCTGGGTGGTCGGCAACCGCGCCACCGGCAAGTGCAACATCGTGACCAGCAATCCCGTGATCATCGGCGACATCTGGTTCGGTGACGGCCCCTACAAATCCATGGCCGACGCCAAGCTTGCTCGCTCGACGATTCGCGTCTGCCCCGCCGTCACCCCCGACGAGGACAAGGCCGAGGACAGCGCCAACTAGGTCGCTGCCGTCACGTCAATGCAGGACGCTGCCGCCGCGTTCGGCCAGGCCCTGATCGGCGGCCGCCGCGTAAGCCTTCGCAAGTTCCGCCTCGAGATGCTCGTTGATCAGGAGCAGCGCCCGGACGGCACCGCGCAGGTCGCCGTTGCAGCTTGCCACGATCTCGTCGATCGCAGTATCTTCCGATCTCAAGCTCATCGAAAATTCTCCGGTTCAAACCAGGACAAATCCTGCCGGCTTGTCCCGCATCCCCTGGGGTTGCGAGGAGGACCGGCGCCCATCCGCGTCTAAATGGCGGAACCGACCGTGGCGATTATAAGGAAACCGCGATGACGGCTGCATGAAGCTGGTCCGGGGCTTGCGGGTCACTCACGAGCATCATTGATTCTATTGAGTTTTTAGTTCGGCAATTATGCACATATCCACAGCCCGGCCTGTTTCCGGTGAAAGTGCCGAGCCCCGCTTGCGCGAAACCGCCTCCTGCGAGACCCGTAACTGCAATGTGCCCAGGATTTCCCGGACCCTCTCCATGATCTTGATCTCAGTCGTGACGGCGCTGGCCCTGCTGGCGCTGCTCACGCAGGCCGGAATCGTCGCCGTGCAACGCGTCCATCCGCCTCAGGGCCGGATGATCGAGGTCGATGGCGCGACGCTTCACGTCGTCGATATCGGTCCGCGCGATTCGGGCGTGCCGATCGTGATGCTGCATGGCGCGAGCTCCAATCTCGAAGCGATGCGGCGCCCCCTCGGCGACCTCCTCGCCAGGGACCATCGCGTCATCCTGATCGACCGTCCCGGCCACGGCTGGAGCACGCGCGCACGGCGGCAGGATTCGACGCCGGACATCCAGGCGCGGATGGTCGATGAGGCGCTCGGCAAGCTCGGGATCGATCGCGCGGTCTTCGTGGTGCATTCCTGGAGTGGTGCGCTCGGCACGCGGATTGCGCTCGATCATCCCGGCCGCGTCGCCGGTCTGGTGATGCTCGCGCCGGTCACCCATCCCTGGTGCGGCGGCGTCGGGCACTACAACGAGATCATCGCGACGCCATTGATCGGCCCGCTGCTCGCCTACACGATCACGCTGCCGCTCGGCTATTTCGTTGTCGAAGCCGGCGCGCGCAATGTCTTCCTGCCGCAAACCATGCCGGACGGTTTCGTGAAGGACTCTGCGACGCCGCTGCTGCTTCGCCCGCGCGAGTTCCTCGCCAATGCCTATGATCTGGTGACGCTGAAGGACGCGGTCGCCGCGCAAGCTCCGCGCTATGCCGGGATCGTGGCGCCGGTCACGATCATCGCCGGGGAGCCCGACAAGACGGTGTCCACCGACATCCACGCGCGTCCGTTCGCAGCCATGGTGCCGAATGCAAAGCTGATCGTGCTGCCGGATCTCGGCCACATGGTGCAGAATGCCGTGCCCGATCTCGTGAAGATGGAGATCGAGGCGATGATCGGCAGGGTCGTCCCGGTGGAGGCGGCCGCCAGATAGCGGCCGCCATTCGCGATCTTACTGCTTGATCTTGCCGTCCTTGTCGAACTGCGAAACGTAGGACCAGAGATTGTTGATCTCGGTCTCGTTCTTGATGCCGGCGAATGCCATCTTGGTGCCGGGGATCTTGGCCTTGGGGTCCTTGATGTATTCCTTGAACAGCGCCTCATTCCAGGTGATGCCGGAATTCTTGTTCGCATCCGAGTAGTTGTAGTCCGGCGCGGTGCCCGACTTGCGGCCATTGAGGCCGTTGAGCTCGGGGCCGACCTTGTTCTTGGCGCCTTCGCCGATCGCGTGGCAGGCGAGGCATTTGTTGAACGACGTCTTGCCGGCGGCAACATCCTGCGCCATCGCGGCGGACGCTGTGGCAGTGACGGTGAGGATCATCAGCGCGCCAAAAGTCGATTTTTTCATAGGGTGCTCTTCGTCTCTTTCCCGGTGGGGGCGTTTATCTGGTCGGCAGTCGTCGAACCTGCCGGTTTTGGCAGGCCCGCCCGGCTTGGACAAGCCATGAAACGATGACAGGTTTCACGATTTCCTACTTGTCCCAGAGCGAACTTGGCCGAGATCGTCGCTCCGACTTTCGGATGGCCTACCCAAACCACCGCGGACGTGGTTGATTTGCCGCGACAATTCGAGCGCACGCCGCGAGTCGGAAGGATATTGCCATGGCCATCATGATGCCTGCGAGCGACCAGGCCGTGCTTGCGCGCCGCGCGGAGATCATTGCTGCATTGCGCGCAATCGTGCCCGGCGAAGGCGTGATCGACAGCGCCGCCGAGATGCGGGCTTATGAGTCCGACGGTCTGACCGCCTATCGGCAACCGCCGATGGTCGTGGTGCTGCCCGATACGACCGAGCAGGTCTCCCTGGTCCTGAAATATTGTGCAGCGCAGGGCATCAAGGTGGTCCCGCGCGGCTCGGGAACCTCGCTGTCGGGTGGCGCACTGCCGCTCGAAGACGGCGTGCTGCTGGGACTCGGCAAGTTCAAGCGCATCCGCGAAATCGATTTCGACAACCGCGTCGTCGTCACCGAACCCGGCGTCACCAATCTCGCCATCAGCCAGGCGGTCGCGCATGCCGGCTTCTACTACGCGCCCGATCCGTCCTCGCAGATCGCGTGCTCGATCGGCGGCAATGTCGCGGAGAATTCCGGCGGTGTGCACTGCCTCAAATACGGCATGACCACCAACAACGTGCTCGGTTGCGAGATTGTCCTGATGAGCGGCGAGATCCTGCGCATCGGCGGCAAGTCGGCGGAGAACCCGGGCTATGACCTGATGGGCGTCATCACCGGTTCGGAAGGCCTGCTCGGCGTCATCACCGAGATCACGGTGCGCATCCTGCAGAAGCCCGAGACGGCGCGCGCGCTGATGGTCGGCTTCGCAGAGGTCGAGGCGGCCGGCGAATGCGTGGCGCGCATCATCGGCGCCGGCATCATTCCCGGCGGCATGGAGATGATGGACAAGCCGGCGATCCACGCCGCCGAAGCCTTCGTCCATGCCGGCTATCCGCTCGACGTCGAGGCGCTGCTCATCATCGAGCTCGACGGTCCCAAGATCGAGGTCGACGAGCTGATCACGCGCGTCGAGACGATTGCCAACGGCTGCGGCTCGACCACCTGCCAGATCTCGACCTCGGAGGCCGAGCGCAATCTGTTTTGGGCGGGTCGCAAGGCCGCGTTTCCGGCCGTGGGCCGCATCTCGCCCGACTATCTCTGCATGGACGGCACCATCCCGCGCGGCGCGCTGCCGAAGGCGCTGGCGCGCATCCGCGAGCTCTCGGAGAAATACCAGCTCGGCTGCGCCAACGTGTTCCACGCCGGCGACGGCAATCTGCATCCGCTGATCCTCTACGATGCCAACAAGCCCGGCGAGATCGAGCGCGCCGAGGCCTTCGGCGCCGACATCCTGCGCGCCTGCGTCGAGTTCGGCGGCGTGCTCACCGGCGAGCACGGCGTCGGCATCGAGAAGCGCGACCTGATGCCGGAGATGTTCAGCGAGATCGACCTGAACCAGCAGCAGCGGCTGAAATGCGCTTTCGACGCGCAGGGCCTGCTCAATCCCGGCAAGGTGTTTCCGACCCTGCACCGCTGCGCCGAGCTCGGTCGCATGCATGTCCACGCGGGCAAGCTGGCGTTTCCGGATATCCCGCGATTTTGACGCGGACTACTCGAGTGCGAGTCCGGCCGATGCCAAACCGCATCGGGTGCTACGATTTGGCATTCGTCAACTAAAGATTGTGTCTATCTTCAACCAGTAATTGAGCCTATTGAAGATAGAGCGAGAATTATATTTCAATTTCAGGCGCGAGCTCGCCGCGTGAAGATTCATTGCGGAAGGATCGCGCATGAGCGACGTGGATGGCTTCGTCAACGTCATCGGGAAGATCAGCACCCTCGTCGGCTTTGGGCAGCAGCTCCAGGAGATATTCGGAGGCACCGAGCCGTTGACCATCGCCGACATCGAGGCGGCGATCCGGCAGGAGATAGCTGCCGCCCTTCGCGAACAAGAGATCGAAACAGAGATCGTCAACGCATCCGCCACATTGCAATCGGTGCAGCGCTTTATTGACGTTGACTATTTCAATGCGGTCAAGTTCGGCGAGTCTCAGTCCCAGATTTTGGACCTGCTGACACATGGGACGATTGCCCAATACATCGCTGACATGGAAAACAACGTAAACGCGTTGCAGATCATGATGAACGGGGCCGACCTCAGAACGGCCGTGAGAGGAATTCCCGTCTCGCTTGGGCTGCATCTCTATCTATCGATCATTCCCCGTGAGCGGGCCAAATACAGCGACGGCGAATCCGACAAGCAGGCTGCGCTTGCCGACATGCGAACATACGCGCGGAACGGTGTCCGGGACATCGCGCCGCGCCTCGACAGCCTGATCAGTGGCCGTCTGGCCGACCTGACTTACCTCAGCGACGACAATCCCAATGTAACGGACGTGGGCGGCATTCCGATCCAGCAGTACTGCACCATCGACAGCCTGCATGACGCATGGTTCGACACCTGGCTGTTCGCGTTCAAGGCCAATAACGATCCTTCCATGGACTACGCTGCCGCACTGCACTGGGTGATGCGGGCAAGCCGCAATCTGCTCTGGTCCGGCGCGCAGGCCGATGCCGACGACCTCTCGAACTCGTTGACCGATGGCTGGCTGCGAGTTCCGCAGGTGCTTGGTCAGGGCAGTGTCCCGTGGGCGGATAATTTCCGGGACACGTGCCTGGACGCCGACACCGCCCTCGGCAAAGTGTTCCAGGGTGCTCGAACGGCGCTGGTGGGACTTGATGCCATTGCGTTCGGTTACGTTGGCACCGAGCAGGACACCTGGTCGTGGTGCACATCCTGCGGCAGCCTCTATTTCGCCGGTGCACCGTCGGTCTGCCCCGCGGCGAATGGGCGGCCGCATGTCCACGAACAACCCAGCGCAAACTATGTCCTGCGCTGCGACCCGGTGGAGCCGGCGGCGAACAGGCAGGGCGATTGGCGCTGGTGCAAGAAGTGCAGCGCACTGTTCTTTGATCAGGGTCGAAACTCGTGCGCGGCGGGCGGTCAGCACGACAGCTCCGCCAGCAGTGCCTATGCGCTCGATCTCGCGCCGATACCTGGCCTCGATGTGCTGGGGCTACCCAACGCGCAAGACAGCTGGCGCCGGTGCACCAAATGTTCGGCGCTGCATTTCGGCTCCGGCCCCAGTGTTTGCCCGGGCGGCGGCGCGCACGATCCGACCGGCAGCGGAAACTATTGGCTCAGCTCGTTCAGCATGTCGCCGCAGCCGTCATAGCACATCGCGTTCAGAAGGCTCGCATGGCGGGCCCTTGTCGTCTGCGCTCAGATCAGCGCGTATTGCGCCCGTTCGCGCTTCGCCAGCAAAGGCAGCGCCTGTCCGGCGATGCATGTTTTGAAGTGATCGCTCTCCTGATGCGCCCTGAAGGCGGCCTCGTCGCGGAACAGCTCGTAGAACAGGAACTGGGCTGGATTGTCCTTCGCGCGCGAGATCAGGAACAGCTTGACGCCGTCCTCCCGCTGCGCCTCCGGCAGGAAACGGTCGAGGATTGCGGCGACCTTGTCGGCCTCGCCGGGCTTGGCCTCCCATTGCGCGACGACGAGCAGGCCGCCGCCGTCGACGGCCTGGCTGAGCGATTTCTGCGTGGCATAGTGGTTCATGGTGTTTCCTCCTTGGCCTGTCTCGATCGGTCGGTCTCGATCGCGATCGGCGCAGACTTTTAGCGGTGACCCGCCGGCTTTGGTTCGCCGGAGATCGAAGTGTCGATGTCGTGAACGCTTCGACCGTGCTCGAAGTGTGAGTACGGCCTGTGGCGAACCCGACCGCGCCGGCGACGCTCGCCGGCGTCATGCTGCATTGATTTTGGCGGCGAATTTCGCTACCGCCTTTTCCCGTGGATACGCTCAGGGTCAGAGACGCCAAAGACGTCGAAGAGGTGGTGCGCGCGGCGATTGCCAATGAGCAGCCGCTCGAGATCATCGGTCATGGCTCCAAGCGCGGCATCGGGCACGCGATGGCGACCAATGCCGTTCTCGACGTCTCCGCGCTGAATGCCGTCACCGCCTACGAGCCCAACGAGCTGATCGTCACGCTGCAGGCCGGCGCGCCGCTGGCCGACGTGCTGTCGCTGATCGATGCCAAGAACCAGCAATTCGCGTTCGAGCCGATGAACACCGCGCCGCTGCTCGGTACGCCTCCGTCAGGCACCATCGGCGGCATGATCGCGGCCGGGCTTGCCGGTCCGCGCCGGATCAAGGCTGGCGGGGCGCGCGATCATCTCCTGGGCGCGCATGCCGTGTCCGGTTTCGGCGACAGCTTCAAGACGGGCGGCAAGGTGGTGAAGAACGTCACCGGCTATGACCTCTGCAAGCTGCTGGCGGGGTCCTGGGGCACGCTGTCGGTGATGACCGAGGTCACGCTGAAGGTGATGCCGAAACCGGAGGCCGAGCGGACGCTGCTGCTGCGTGGCCTCGACGATGCCGCCGCCAACAAGGCGATGACCGTGGCGCTCGGCTCGCCCTTCGACGTCTCCGCGGCAGCGCATCTGCCGAAATCGGCGTTCCGCGCCAGGACGGAAGGGCTAGGCGACATCGCCAGCCAAAGCGAGGCGCTGACCGTGCTGCGGCTGGAGGGCATCACGGCCTCCGCCGCGCACCGCGCCGGCTCGCTGCGCGAATTGCTGGCGCCGTTTGGAACCGCGACGCTGATCGAGGACACCGCGTCGTCGGTCCTGTGGGCCACGATTCGTGACGTGCTGCCGTTCGCGGCCAGCGGCGCGCTCGGCGCCTGGCCGGTTTGGCGAATCGTCTGTCCGCCGGCCTCGGGAGCGGCGCTCGGCACGCAATTGGCGCGCGAGAGCGGCGGCGACGTGATCTACGATTGGGGCGGCGGGCTGATCTGGGCCGCGCTGCCGCCGAAGGCCGACGCGCACGCCCCGGCCGTGCGCCAGCGTGCTGATGCCGTCGGCGGGCACGCCACGCTGATCCGCGCGGCAGAGGATGTCAGGAGCATGGTGGACGTGTTCCACCCGCAGGCGGCGGGCAGCGCCGCGTTGAGCGATCGGGTCCGCGCCAGTTTCGATCCAAAAACCATTCTCAACCGGGGACGGCTGACGCGGGGCGCTGCGGCATGAAGACCGAATTCTCGCTGGCGCAACTCGCCGACCCCGATATCGCGCAAGCCGACAAGATCCTGCGCGCCTGCGTCCATTGCGGCTTCTGCACCGCAACCTGTCCGACCTATGTACTGCTCGGCGACGAGCTCGATAGCCCGCGCGGCCGTATCTACCTGATCAAGGAGATGCTGGAGAAGGACGAGACCCCGACGGCGGAGGTGGTCAAGCATGTCGACCGCTGCCTGTCCTGCCTGTCCTGCATGACGACCTGCCCCTCCGGGGTGAATTACATGCACCTCGTCGACCAGGCCCGGGTCAGGATCGAGCAGCGCTACCAGAGGCCGCTGACCGAGCGGCTGCTGCGCCAGGCGCTGGCCTTCGTCCTGCCCGACCCGCAGCGCTTTCGCGCCAGCATGTGGCTGGCGCGGCTCGCCCGTCCGCTGGCGGTGCTGCTGCCGACGCCGCGGCCCGCGGCCACGCCCGGCCTGATCCTGCGCCTCAAGGCAATGCTGGCGCTGGCTCCGAACCGGCTGCCGGCGCCCGGTCCGCTCCCGGGCAGCGTGTTCGCGGCACTCGGCAAGAAGCGCGGCCGTGTCGCGCTCCTTCAGGGTTGCGCCCAGCAAGTGCTTGCGCCGCGCATCAACCAGGCCGCCATCAGTCTTCTCACCCGCCACGGCATCGAGGTCGTCCTGGTCAGGGACGAGCAGTGCTGCGGTGCGCTGACCCATCACCTCGGCAACGACCACGATGCGTTGGGGCGGGCTCGCGCCAATGTCACGGCGTGGCAGAAGGAGGCGGCGAAGGAGGGGCTCGACGCCATCCTGGTGACGGCGTCCGGCTGCGGCACCGTGATCAAGGACTACGGCTATCTGCTGCGCGAGGACGCTGCGTTCGCGGCCGATGCGGCCAAGGTGTCGGCGCTTGCCAAGGACATCACCGAATACGTCGCCGGTCTCGGACTCGAGTCGAAGACGCGACTGGACAACATCGTCGTCGCCTATCACTCCGCATGTTCGTTGCAGCACGGACAGAAAATCACGGGCCTTCCGAAAGAATTGCTTTCCAAGAATGGATTCGTGGTGAAAGATGTGCCCGAGAGCCATTTGTGTTGCGGTTCGGCGGGGACCTACAACATTCTCCAACCCGAGCTTGCGGGCCGGTTGCGCGATCGCAAGGTCGCCAACATCGCAAGCGTCAAGCCGGACATGATTGCCGCGGGCAATATCGGCTGCATGGTGCAGATTGCCAGTGGCACGTCAGTTCCGGTCGTACACACGATTGAGCTTCTCGATTGGGCTACGGGCGGGTCGCGGCCGGCACTGAACACGCAAGGCTGAGATTTCGAAGTCTGAAATTTCGAAGTCTGGGATCTCGTCCGGTGGTGACGGCTGAAGCGCCCGATCGACCATTGTTCGGCGGCAACAGGAGGACCACGATGGCGAAAGCGAAGAAGAAAAAAAGCAAGAAGGCCAAAAAGGCCAAGAAGGCTGTAGCGGCGAAGAAGACCGCGAAGAAGGCAGCCAAGAAGTCCGCGAAGAAAGCTGCGAAGAAATCAGCCAAGAAGGCCGCGCCGAAGAAGGCCGCCAAGAAGGCTGTGAAGAAGGCGGCCAAGGCGACCTCGAAAAAGGCTGCACCGAAGAAGGCTGCATCGAAGAAAGCCGCGAAGAAAGCGGCACCGAAGAAGGCGAAGGCAGCTCCCGCGCCGAAGCCGTCAGCACCGTTGACACCGCCGGCTCCGGCTCCCGAGCCCGCCGCCGAGACAAGCTGGGCGATGCCTTCGTCTTCTGCGGAACCGACGTCGGCCGACGGCCAAGGCTGAGCTCAAAGTTCGGTCCAACCGGCGACAGCGATCGACAACAGGAAGGCCGCGGCGGTGACGCCGCGGCCTTTTTGCATCGTCCGCGAGATTCGCGGGCGGCGATCGTCCTTGCGAGTCTGATTCGTGGCGCGGCCGCTACTGCACCAGATGTCTCCGTATTAATCCGGACAACTCAGTGCACTTTGGAATGCAAATAATGTGATCGAGAAGCAACACAGGCGGACAACCTTTCGTAGAATCGTCAGAACGCCCAAAAAGGCAGCAGATGCCCGCCATTTTTGCTTCTCGGTTAAGGGCCTCCCATCCAGATTGTCGCAGTAACGCATTTGTGCAGACACGTCGTACGCCCGGGGGGCTTCCGGGAAAACCGACTGGGTAAGAACTGGTGATGGGGATCGAAATGAAGAAAGTGACTTTGTTGGCAACGGCGCTGGCAATGGTGGCGGGTTCGGCTTTCGCGGCAGACATGCCGGTCAAGGCCAAGAAGGCTCCGCCCGTGGTTGCCTTCGATCCCTGGGATGTCGCCTTCGGCGGCGCGATCATGAGCGATTACGTCTTCCGCGGTATCACCCAGTCGAATCACAAGCCTTCGGTCACGGCCTATTTCGAACCGCGCTACAACCTTACCAAGGACCTCCAGCTCTACATCGGCGTGTCCGGTGAGAGCATCTCGTTCCCGAACCGCGCCGCTGGCGAAATCGATATCTACGGCGGTATCCGTCCGACCTTCGGCGCCTTCGCGCTCGACGTCGGTATCTGGGGCTACCTGTATCCGGGCGGAACCTGCTACTTCGGCGGCACCGGCATCGACTTCGCAGGCGTGGATCATGGCGCCGGCTGCGCCGAGAAGGCCCTGCTCAACACCAACGTGATCAAGAAGGACCTGAGCTTCTTCGAAGTCTACGGCAAGGGCACCTACACGGTGAACGACAACTGGTCGTTCGGCTTCACCGAATACTACACCCCGAGCTATCTGAACTCGGGCGCCTGGGGCAACTACGCTTCGGTCGTCGGCAAGTACATCGCGCCCAGCACGACCTTCGGTGCAAGCGGCGTCGGCATGTACGTGTCGGGTGAGTTCGGTCGTCAGTGGCTCGGCACCTCCGACAGCTTCTACGGTACTGCGACCTTCCCGAACGGCATCAAGTACGCCGACTACAACACCTGGAACATCGGTATCGGCTTCACCTACAAGGTCGCCACGCTGGACCTGCGTTACTCCGACACCAACCTTTCCAAGGGTGACTGCAACGCCTTCACCAGCGACTTTGCAGCTCGCGGCAACCTGACCGCTTCGACCGGCACCTACCTGACGCCGATCAATCCGTCGGGCGTTGGCTCCAACTGGTGCGGCGCCACCGGCATTGCCAAGCTGTCGTTCGACCTGACGGCGATGAGCAACCTGAAGTAAGTTTCTTCCCGAGACGACTTCGAGGGCGGCAGGGCAACCTGCCGCCCTTTTGCTTTTCTCCACGCCGTCATGGTCGGGCTTGTCCCGGCCATCCACGTTAGCTCCGAAGGCAGAGAAGGCGTGCATGCCCGGGGCAAGCCTGGGCATGAAGAAGTGTGTGGCGTAGCCTGTTGAGCCGAACTGCCTTCCCGCTTGTGCCTCAGCGCGCCACGCTCGGCTCCGCCTCGGCCGGCTTGCCCGCGTCGCCGAGGACGTGGATCTCGCCGCGCTTCGCCATTGTCACCTTGCGGGTATGGAAGGCGTCGAGCGTCGAGCGGTGGCCGATCGAGACGATGGTGGCCTGCGGCAGCTTCTCCGCCAGCAACCGGTACAGCCGGGCCTCGGACGGCTCGTCCAATGAGGCAGTGGCCTCGTCCAGGAAGAGGTAATCCGGCACATGCAGCAGCGCGCGGGCGAGTCCGAGGCGCTGCTGCTCGCCGAGTGATAGCATCCGGTTCCAGTGACCGTCCTCGTCGAGCCGCTTGGCGAGGTCGAGGAGGCCGACCGCCAGCAGCGCATCCCGAATATCGGCCGCCTCGAATGCGCCCGGGGCGGCGGGATAAACCACTGCATCGCGCAACAGGCCGACCGGGAAGTAGGGACGCTGCGGCAGCATCATCAGCTTCGCCCCCTCGGGAATGACGATGGTGCCGGTGCCGAACGGCCAGATGCCGGCGATGGCGCGGAACAGCGTCGACTTGCCCGAGCCCGACGGCCCGGTCACCAGCACCCGTTCCGGCGCCTGGATGGAAAATGCGTCGGCTGCGACCAGCGGCGTGCCGTTGGGCAGGTTCACACAGAGCTGCTCGAGTCCGATATTGCGGCTGCCGCCGGCGGCCATGAGCGCGATCGCCGGTTCATGCGCCGGCAGGTGCGCGGCGGAATCGACCGACATCTCGAAGCCGTCCAGACGCGCGACGATCGAGCGCCATTCCGCCAGCGACCGGTAGGCCGTGACGAAGAACGAGAGCGCGCCCTGCACGCTGGAGAAGGCGGAGGCGGTCTGCATCATGTCGCCGAGCTGGATCTTCTTGGCGAAGAAGGCCGGCGCGACCAGCACGTAGGGAAAGATCACGGCGGCCTGCTGATAGCTCGCCGTGAACGCGGTGAGGCGCTTGGTCCGGCTCATGATGGCGTACCAGTTGCCGATCACGAAGCCGAAGCGATCCAGCAGGCGCGAGCGTTCGGCGCCTTCGCCCTTGAGCAGCGCGATCTGCTCGGAGTTCTCGCGCACGCGGACGAGGTTGAAGCGGAAGTCGGCCTCATAGCGCTGCTGCTCGAAATTGAGGTTGACCAGCGGGGCGCCGATCCAGTGCGTCAGCGCGGTACCGAAGATCGCGTAGACCAGCGCGCCCCAGCACAGATAGCCGGGGATCATCAGATCCTGGCCGAACAGGTGCAGCGGTGCGGCGTTGGACAGGCCCCAGAGGATGATGACGAAGGAGAACAGCGTCACGATCGACGAGAGCAGGCCGAGCCCGATCGTCAGGGTCTGCTCGACGAAGTTCTTGACGTCCTCGGTGATGCGCTGGTCGGGATTGTCGGCCGCATCGCCCTTGAGCTGCATGCGGTAATGCGTGGCGTCTTGCAGCCATTCGCCCAGGTAGTGCCGGGTCAGCCATTGCCTCCAGCGGATCTGGAGCCATTGGTTCAGGTAGAGCTTGTAGACGGCCAGCGCGATAAAGGTGAAAGCGAGGCCGACGAAGATCCAGATCTGCGTGACGAAGGCGTCCCAGTCGCTGTTCTGGAGCGCGGTGTAGAACCGGTTCTGCCACTGGTTCACCAGCACGTCGATCGCGACCAGCGCCAGCTCCATCGCGATGACGGCCGCGAGCAGGCCGCGCCCGGCCCATTTGTCCTCCGACCGGAAATAGGGAATGGCGATTCGCCAGACGATCGCGAGGGTGGCGATGATGTTCTTCACAGAGCGGAATCTCCTGCGGGGATGTGCACAAATGCCGGGAGCCAAACGGCTGAGGCAATGGCTGAATTCGGCGCACTTAGACTAAAGTCGCAAGTCCTGCAATTTGCGTTGGCTTGTCGCGGCTTGCAACCCTAGCATGGGTCTCAACGGCGCGGGGTGGGGGCCTCCGGGACTTCGCGGGCTTGTGAGCGGACGGGAACCGCTGCATTCGCGAGGAATTCGCGTCCAACCCGGGGGATATCGCTTCCAGCGTCAAGCAGGTTCGGCTGACCACGCGGGCCGCCTGCCGCACACATGCGTGGGGGAGGAAGACCATGTGGAATCAAGTCTATGATCCGCTGCACAGCCCTGTGTTGTCGACGATCGCGGCGGCAGTGCCTGTCGTCACGCTGCTGGTTCTGATCGCGAGCGGCCGCGTTCAGGCTCATATTGCCGCAATCATCGCCATGATCGTGGCCAACCTGATCACGATCTTCATCTTCACCATGCCGGCGAACATGTCGATCCGCGCCTCGGTGCTGGGCATCGTGACCGGCTTCTTTCCCATCGGCTGGATCGTTCTCAACGTCATCTTCCTCTACCAGGTGACGGTGGCCACCGGGCGCTTCGAATTGCTCAAGCGCGCGGTCGGCGGCGTCACCGAGGACAGGCGGCTGCAATTGCTGCTGATCGCATTTTCCTTTGGCGCGTTTTTCGAGGGCGCCTCGGGCTTCGGCACGCCGGTCGCGATCACGGGTGCGGTGCTGATCGGCCTCGGCTTCTCGCCGCTCGCCGCTTCCGGCCTGTCGCTGATCGCCAATACCGCGCCGGTCGCCTATGGCGCGCTGGGCACGCCGATCCAGGGCCTTGCCTCGGTCACCGGGCTCGATCCCTACATCCTCGGCGCGATGGTCGGACGGCAATTGCCGTTCTTCTCGCTGATCGTGCCGTTCTGGGTGGTGTGGGCCTTCGCGGGCTGGAAGGGCATGAAGGACGTCTGGCCGGCGGTTCTCGTCACCGGCGTGTCGTTCGCGGTCCCGCAATTCGTGATCTCGAACTACATCAATCCCTGGATCGTCGACATCGGGGCGTCGCTGATCTCGATGGGGGCGCTGATCCTGTTCCTGAAGGTCTGGCAGCCGAAGCAGCTCTGGCTGTCGCCGGCGTTGCGCGGCAATGATGAGTCGGCCTCGACCATGGCCGCGACAAAACCGCTCGACAAGACGCCGCTCACGCAGAGCGAGCTGTTCAGCGCGCTGTTGCCGTGGATCATCGTCTGCATCGTGATGCTGGTCTGGGGCAACGGCGGCTTCAAGACCTGGGCGAACTCGATCTTCACCTGGAACTACCCCGTTCCCGAGCTGCATCAGATGATCAACAAGATGCCGCCGGTCGCGCCGGGGCCGACCAAAGAGAGCGCGGTGTTCGGCTTCACCTACCTGTCCTTCACCGGCACGGGCATGCTGATCGCCGCGATCATCTCCGGCTTCCTGATGGGCGTCGGTCCCGGACAACTCGTGACGCAGTACGGCCGGACCATCCGGCTGTGCGCGATCTCGCTGATCACGATCTCGGCGATGCTCGCGATCGGCACACTGACGCGGCTCTCCGGCGTCGACGCGACGCTCGGTCTCGCCTTCGCGGCGACCGGCGTGCTCTATCCCTTCTTCGGCACGCTGCTCGGCTGGTTGGGCGTGGCGCTGACGGGATCGGACACCGCCTCCAACGTGCTGTTCGGAAACCTGCAGAAGATCACGTCCGAGCAGCTCGGTCTGTCGCCGATCCTGATGGGCGCGGCGAACTCCTCCGGCGGCGTGATGGGCAAGATGATCGACGCGCAGTCGATCGTGGTCGCCTCTACCGCCACCAACTGGTACGGCCACGAGGGCACTATCCTGCGCTTCGTGTTCTGGCACTCGATCGTGCTCGCCTGCCTCGTCGGCGTGCTCGTGACCTTGCAGGCTTATGTCTGGCCGTTCACGGCGCTGGTGCTGAAGTAGCAGGCCGCGCCGCGGCTTCGACGCAAATCAAATCCCCGCGGGGTGTCCTCGCGGGGATTTTTGCGCTCAAAGCCGGCGAACCTTCTCAATGGCGCCGTCGTCTTATAGAAGGTGCCGCAAATCAGGTCGGTCGAGAGGTCTCATGGTTTCGCTCAAGCATATGGTGTGTGTGGCGGTTGCAATGCTGGCGATGTCCACTGTCGCGCGTGCCGAGGACGGCTTTCCGTTCGGCACCGAGATGACGATGGAGGCACTGCCGCAGCCGGGCTCGAAGCGGATTCCGAACATCGAGATCGGCGACAATGGCGAGGTGGTGCTGGAGCTCTGGTGCAAGGGCGGCAAGGGCCAGTTCTCGGTCGCCGGCAACACCGTGATCTTTGTCCCGGGCCAGATCCAGGACCGCTCCTGCCCGCCGGCCCGAGCGCAGGCCGACGACGATCTCGTCGCGGCTCTCGGCAGCGTCGAGACCTGGAAGCGCCAGGGCGACGTGCTGACCCTGATCGGCCCCAAGCCGCTGCGCTTTCGCGTGACCGGGAACTAGCGTTTAGCTCGCTGTCGTACCCCGGCTTGACCGGGGTACCCAGTACGCCGCGGCCCATCGATTCAACTATTGCCATCTCGGAGTACTGGATCGCCCGGTCTAGCCGGGCGATGACGTCGACCTGTTGGCTACGTCACTTCCACACCGATTTGTCGGCATCCCAGCGCTGGCCCTTCAGCTCCTTCGCGAGCGCCTCGACTGAGCCGTTGTCGTTCGGCTGATCGCCTTCCTCGTCGGCCGCCGCGTCGTCGGACAGATTGAGCTTGGCGCCGTTGCTCTCATCCGTGGTCGTGGTCGCGGGGCTGCCGATCCACAGCATCAGCTTGTCGGTCGTGCCGGGCTTGTCGGGCGAGATGAGTGCGGCGACCTCGATCGTGTCGGTGAGGTCGAGCGCCGGGAAATCCGGGTTCGGCCGCTTGAAGACGAGCTTGAGCTTGCCGGTGGCGGGATTGAAGCTTTGCGAGGCGGGCTTTGCCGCCAGCGTCCTGCTCAGCACGCCGGCGACGGCTGACGCGAGCTTGTCGCGGTTGAGCTTGTCGCCGTCGCGCCAGTCGGCAGCGGCAAAGCGGATGGTGCGGTCCATCTCGGTCATGCCCGCGGTCCAGCCCGCCGCGGTGACGCCCGGCATCGCCTTGAATTTTCCCAGCAGCGCGCCTGCGCGTTCCGGATCGACCGACATGTTGATGGTCTGCTCGCCGGCGCGCAGCGCCTCGCAGCCGACCGAGAGGCTCGCAAGCGTCACCTCGACGTCCTGGCCCTTCAGGCTCTTCAGGAATTCGGTTGCCGCATCCAGCTTGACCTTGACCGCGATCGCTTCCGGCGAGACGTCGGTGAAATCCTTCGGCTGCGGCGTGATGCCGTCGTCGGAGGTCTGGTTGTCCTGAAATTCCTTCTCGCTGAGATCGGAATTGTCGGGAGAGGTGACCTCGGTCACGGCCTGACCGATGCTGATCTGGCCGCGGAACTCGAACGTGTCGCCAGACTGCTTGCGCAGCAGCTTGACGCTGACGGGCGACTTCTCACTGATGCTCTGCGTCGTGCCGGTCAGGTTCTGGCCCGCGACCTGGAGATTGACGACGAAGCGGTCCTTGCGGTCGGAATTCTTCGCGACGGGATAGCAGACGTCGAGCACGGCGGCCGTGACGGTCTTGCCCTGGCGCGTCTCCTTCAGGATGACGTCGGCATTGCCGTCCATCAACCCGTCGATCGAGGTGAAATAACGTATCTCCGGGCCGCCTGGGGCCGTGGCCTTGGGCGACAGCTTCATCTGCGCGGAGGCGGGATGCGGCGAGGTAGCAAGCAGAGCGGCCAAAACAATTGTCGGGCAAACCAGAAGCGCGCGCATCGACGAAATCCTCGAGCAAAAGAATCGGCGCCACCGTAGTTGGTTTTGGCCGCCGGTTGAATCGGAAAGCACGGGCGAAACTGGGCAAAAAAGAAGGCCGCCCGGAGGCGGCCTTCGCAACATTGTCAGGTCACGGGACGGGCTCAGAAGCCGCCCATGCCGCCGCCGGCCGGCATGGCGGGCGCAGCTTCCTTCGGCAGTTCGGCGACCATGGCCTCGGTGGTGACCAGGAGGCCGGCCACGGAGGAGGCGTCCTGCAGCGCGGTGCGGACCACCTTGGCGGGATCGATGATGCCCTTCTCGACCATGTCGACATAGTCCTCGTTCTGGGCGTCGAAGCCGAAGGTCTCGGACTTGTTCTCCAGGATCTTGCCGACGACGATCGAGCCTTCCACGCCCGCGTTCTCGGAGATCTGGCGAATCGGAGCTTCCAGCGCCTTCAGCACGATGTTGATGCCGGCCTGCACGTCGGCATTGGCGTTGGTGAGACGGCCCACGGCCTTCTTGGCGCGGAGCAACGCGACGCCGCCGCCGGGGACGATGCCTTCCTGCACCGCGGCGCGGGTGGCGTTGAGCGCGTCCTCGACGCGGTCCTTCTTCTCCTTGACCTCGATCTCGGTGGCGCCGCCGACGCGGATCACCGCGACGCCGCCGGCGAGCTTGGCGAGGCGCTCCTGGAGCTTCTCACGGTCGTAGTCCGAGGTGGTCTCCTCGATCTGGGCCTTGATCTGGCCGACGCGGGCCTCGATCTCCGGCTTCTTGCCGGCGCCCTTGACGATCGTGGTGTTCTCCTTGTCGATCACGACCTTGCCGGCGCGTCCGAGCATCTTCACCGTGACGTTCTCGAGCTTCATGCCGAGGTCTTCGGAGATCAGCTGGCCGCCGGTGAGGATCGCGAGGTCCTCGAGCATGGCCTTGCGGCGGTCGCCGAAGCCCGGCGCCTTGACGGCCGCGACCTTGAGGCCGCCGCGCAGGCGGTTGACGACCAGGGTCGCCAGTGCCTCGCCCTCGACGTCCTCGGCGATGATGACGAGCGGCTTGCCCGACTGCACCACGGCTTCCAGCACCGGCAGCATGGCCTGCAGGCCCGAGAGCTTCTTCTCGTGCAGGAGGATGTAGGCGTCCTCGAGCTCGGCGGTCATCTTCTCGGGGTTGGTGACGAAGTAGGGGCTGAGATAGCCGCGGTCGAACTTCATGCCCTCGACGATGTCGACTTCGGTGTCGAGCGACTTGTTTTCCTCGACAGTGATGACGCCCTCGTTGCCGACCTTCTGCATCGCCTGGGCGATCATCTTGCCGATGGCCGCATCGCCGTTGGCCGAGATGGTGCCGACCTGGGCGACCTCGGCAGAGGACGCAACCGGCTTGGCGCGCTTCTCGATGTCCTTGATGACGGCCGCAACCGCGATGTCGATGCCGCGCTTGAGGTCCATCGGGTTCATGCCGGCGGCAACCGCCTTGGCGCCTTCGCGCACGATGGCCTGGGCCAGCACGGTCGCGGTGGTGGTGCCGTCACCGGCGAGATCGTTGGTCTTGGAGGCGACCTCCCGCAGCATCTGGGCGCCCATGTTCTCGAACTTGTCCTCGAGCTCGATCTCCTTGGCGACGGTGACGCCGTCCTTGGTGATGCGGGGCGCGCCGAAGCTCTTCTCGATGACGACGTTGCGGCCCTTCGGGCCGAGCGTCACCTTGACGGCGTTGGCGAGAATGTCGACGCCGCGCAGCATGCGATCGCGCGCGTCTCCGGAAAACTTGACGTCTTTGGCAGCCATGTCTGCAATCCCTCGTGTTTCGTGATGTGTCTTGTTTTATGCCGTGCTTTTCCGCGCGCGCTTCGTCATTGCCGGGTTCGACCCGGCAATCCATCCTGTTGCGAAAAATGATGGATGCCCGGGTCAGGCCCGGGCATGACAATGAAGCATTCAGCGGCTGTTCAGGCGGGTGGCCTTAGGCCAGAACGCCCATGATGTCCGACTCCTTCATGATCAGGAGATCTTCGTTGTCGATCTTGACTTCGGTGCCCGACCACTTGCCGAACAGCACGCGGTCGCCGACCTTGAGGTCGATCGGGGTCAGCTTGCCGGCTTCGTCGCGGCCGCCGGGACCGACGGCGACGACCTCGCCCTGGGACGGCTTTTCCTTGGCGGAATCCGGAATGATGATGCCGCCCTTGGTCTTTTCCTCGGCGTCGATACGTTTGACCACGACACGGTCATGCAGCGGACGAAATTTGGATTTAGCCATGACGTTTCCCTTTGGAGGCGCTTCGGAAGTAGTGGAAGTAGGTGGGGCGGCGCTTCCGTCCTTCCTCTACCCGAGGATCGAACGGCGCGCTTAGCAATCGGGCTTTCCGAGTGCTAATAGTGCGCCCGGAAATATTGCTTGGCCGCGATCCTGTCAAGCAAAGGTGGTTAAGCGATTGGTGAGGCGGATATAGGATGGTGGCATTGGAAACTCGTTCGGGGTGCCGACGTATTAAAGGACGTCATTGCTCCGGCAGCGGTTTTACGCTTGGCTGCGGGAGGGGTGCGGCCGTCGTCTTGTTCGGGGGAATGCCATGATCAGTTCAGCTCACGCGCGCACGGTTGCCAATCTGGCGGCCGCCTCTTGCCTGGCGCTGCTGCTTGGCGCCTGCGGCGGTGGTCTGAGCCTGCCGTCCTTCTCGTCGTCTTCGCCGCCGCCCGAGGCTGAACCCGGTACCGGTCCGGAAATGCCAGCGAGCATCCGTGCCGACGAGATCGTCGGCCGCTGGGGCCTTGCCTCGTTCCAGAACCCGGCCGACCGCGCCCGAACCGAGGCTGCGGCGAGGGCGCAATGCAAGAATCCCTACGTGATCACCGCCGGCTCCTCCGGCGGCGTGATCATGCATCTGGCCGACCAGGCGACGCCGCAGGAACTGCGGCTGAAGGGCTCGCCCAGCGGCAAGAACTATATCGGACCGGCGGGGCCGACCCCCGGCGAGCAGGACCGCGAAATCGTCTCCTTCGACGGCCGCGTCCTGATCACCCGCTTCATCGACAAGGACGCCGCCACCCGCTACGGCAACATGGTCTACGTCCGCTGCGCGCCGCGGGCGTAGTTTCTTTCCGTCATTCCGGGGCGGTCCGCAGGACCGAACCCGGAATCTCGAAGTGGTAAGCTCCCAGCCTTAAATCTCTGGATTCCGGGTTCGGCTCTGTCGAGCCGCCCCGGAATGACGTCATGAAAACAAAAAACGCCGGCTTGCGCCGGCGTTCTTGTTTCCGTAACGCCGCGTCCGATCAGTCGAACAGCGCGTCGATATCGTCCTGCGAGGCGTGGCCGACGTCGCCGTTGAGCTTCGGGCCGTTGAGGAGCTTGTCGTCCTCGCTGCGGGTGTCGACCTGGGCCGGCACATGAGCCTTGATTGCGTCGACGCCGCCCCAGATGTCCATCATCGCATTGATGTGCTGCTCGATGAACTTCATGGTGGTCATGACCTTGCTGATGCGCTGCCCGGTCAGGTCCTGGAAGTTGCAGGCCTCGAAGATCGAGATGACACGTTCCTGGATGTCGTCGGCGAGCCGCTTCTGCTGGTCGGCCGAGTCCACCTTGGCCATCGCGCTGGCCGCCTGGTCGATCGATTCGGCAGCTTCGAGAATTTGCTGGGTGGCCTGCTCGGTACCGCCGACCACCGCGCCGAGCTCGCCATTGACCTTGGCCATCTCCGCGCCGTCAAAGCTCTTGCCATGCAGCACCGCGATTTCGCGCTTGGTGCGGTCGATGGCGTCATGGATCAGGTCGAGCTCGATCTTCAGCTTCTCGCACTGTTCGATCTGGGCCCGATAGGTCTCGAGCATCGTGCGTGCGTCGGAAAGCTCCTGCGCCGTGGAGGCGTCGATCGCCGCCATGGCCGCGCTGCCGGACAAGGGCGCAGGCACGCTGCCCTTTGCCATCTGTGCGCGGATCGCGCGCAGCTCCGCCATGATCTCGCTATGCATCGGGATTGTCTCATCAGTTACGTCAAGAATGGGCATCTCGCCACCGACGATATCCTCGACACGAAAACGCTTGCGGTGAACAGCCATCAGGATACTCCCCCCACCTCACTCACGCGTCTTTGTAGGCAGAAGCGATTTAACACGAAGTTCACAGCAGGAACTGTTGCGCGGTTGCGCGCGACGGCATGAAAACTGCTGATTAACCATGGGCGTGCGGCGTTCATCGAAAATAAACGCTGATCGCCGAATTGCGGCCCCGCTCGCGACGTGGTGAATCCAAACGCCGCTTCCGTTTACCAAACAATGCGGCTTTTGCTCTTTATTGACCACGTCGCGGGCGCCGATCAGCCAGGTGCCGTCACGACGCATGTGATCTAGACGAAACAGTACAGAGTACGTCGATGTTCAAGAAAATGTCTGTCGCGCTGCTCGGCAGCGCTTGCACCTTCATTGCCGGCGCAAACAGCGCAAATGCCTTCGACAATACGGTGCCGAACGATCCGCCGGCGGTGCTCTACCAGCCGCAGGTGCCGCCGGCGCCGGTGCGCGTCGCCTCCAATGCGAACATGGGCGGCGGCTTCATCGAGTTCCTGTTCGGCGACGGTCCGGGCCGCGGTCCCGCCTACGCGCCGCAGCAGCCGGTCTATCAGCAGCAGCCGGGTTATTACGACCAGCGCCGCTTGCCGCCGATAGGCGAGCCGCAGATGCAGGGCGGATATCAGCAAGGCGCAGGTCTCCAGCAGGAGGCGGTCGATCCGCGCCAGCGCCAATTCGATCCGAGATTCGAGAAACAATCTGTTGACTATAGCGGCAAGGAAAGTGCCGGCACGATCGTGGTCGATACGCCGAACAAGTTCCTCTATCTCGTCGAGGGCAACGGCCGGGCGATGCGCTACGGCATCGGCGTCGGACGCCCAGGCTTCACCTGGTCCGGCGTGAAGTCGATCACGGCCAAGCGCGAATGGCCGGACTGGACGCCGCCGGCCGAAATGATCGCGCGCCGCCCCGACCTGCCCCGGCACATGGAAGGCGGACCGGAAAACCCGCTCGGCGCCCGCGCGATGTATCTGGGCTCGACGCTCTACCGCATCCACGGTTCCAACGAGCCCTGGACCATTGGCACCAACGTGTCCTCCGGCTGCATCCGCATGCGCAACGAGGACGTCATCGACCTCTACGGCCGCGTCAATGTCGGCACCAGGGTCGTGGTGATGTGAGCCGGACCGGCAGGCCAGCACCCTATTCGCAATAGGTCTTGCCGCCGAACGAGAAGCACTTGCCGCCGCCACCGCGAGGCGCCGGCGCACTGCGCGACGCGGCGGGCTCCTGCCGCGTCACGGTCCTCGGCTTCGGCGCCGGCTCGGGCCGCTTCTCGCAGGCGCCGCTGGCGTTGAGGACATAGCCGCTCGAACAGCCGATCTGGACACAGCGGTCGCCCTCGGCGCGCTGTCCCTTGGCGCACACCAGCGGGCAGACGCGGTCGGTCTTGCCGCGCACCGAGTCCAGCGCGTCGAGGCTTGCCAGCTTCACGTCGAAATGGGTGTCGGCGCTCCTGTTGAAGAGCTCCAGTGCCCTGCGCGAGCCGTCATCCCACTTGCCGTCCATGCTGCCGGGATCGCAACCGACGCGCTTCAGGTGAGCCTGCAGCAGACGCGCGATATCGGACGGATCCATCTTCGGTGCGGCAGGCGGCGGCGCCGGCGGGGGCGGCTGGTTGGGCGTGAGCGCGGCCAGCTTCTCGGTTTGAGCCTTGTCGGCCTGGACCTTGTCCGCCTGGGCCTTGGCGTCGCGCTTGGCCTGCTCGACCTGAATCTGAGCATCGGCTGCCGCCTGGCGCCGGGCCTCGTCGACCTGCACCCGGGCAGTATCGGCCTGCTGCCGGGCCTGCTCGGCCTGACGGCGCGCCTCGTCCAGCTCCCTCTTGGCCTGCTCGGCGATCTGGGCGCGAGCCTCATCGAGCTCGCGCTTGGCCTGCTCGGAGAGCTTCTGCTTGGCTTCCGCGGTCTGGCGCGCGCTCTGCTCTTCGAGCTGCCGGCGGAAGTCAGCGGCCTTCTGCGCCGCCAGCTCGTCGGCCTGCCGTTTGGCGTCATCCGCCCGGGCTCGGCCCTGCTGGGCGGCCTCGAGCTTGCTGTTCTGCCCGCGGGCGAGGTTGGCGAAGAAACCGGCCGGGTGCTTGGCGAGGAAGGAATCCCAGGCTTCCCTGGTGCCGACCTGCGCCGCCAGCTCGTAGTCGACGCGGGCCTCCGCCTCAGGATCGGCGGCGCGCGGGACCAGCGCCACGGTGTCGCCGCCGAGCGACCCGTACACGAACGGCTCCTGCCGGTTGCCGGTGGCCTTGAGCACCTCGTCCCGGACGCGGCCGAACGCGATGCGCAGATCGAGCCCGGGCTCGGCGATGTTCCGCACCAGCGCCGTGGCGAACGGGCTGTTCTGCCCGTCGCCGTCGCTCGCCACCGCGCCGGCCCTTGCGGCGAACGCGATCAGCGTGTCCGACATCGAAGGTTCGACCTTGGCGAGGCCACGCCCGATCGCGCGGCTGGCGACGGTGCGCTTCATGCTGGTGGCGAACGGATTGTCGCGGCAGGCATCGAGGATGACGAGCTTGAGTCGCTTGGCGCCGTCGAGCGCGCGCATCACGCGATCGAGCGAGATGGTCTCGTCCTCGATGTCGAAATCGCTCGCGAGCCTGGCGTCGGCCGGCACCAGATAGTTGACGCCGTCGACCTCGATGCCGTGGCCGGCATAGTAGACCACCGCGACGTCGGCATCCTGCGACGCTACGGAGAAGTCACGGATGGCGCGGCGCAGCTCGGCGATGCCGAGATCGCGCCTGCTGTCCACGGCGTCGAAACCCGCCTTCTTGAACAAGGCCGCCATCACGTCGGCATCGCGCGCGGGATTGGGCAGTCGCGGAACCTGCCGGTACTCGGAAACGCCGATGACGAGCGCAACGCGCTTGGCGGCCCAAGCCGTGTCACTCGATATCGAAAGGATCAGCGCGAGCAGAAACAAAAAGGCGGATCGCACGGAGAGCCTCCGCGGGTGCAATAAGGGTCCCTGTCAATGGGACGATCATAGCGATGACGCCCTGCGTCTCCAAGATCGGTCTTCCCGCCTGGGCGGTTTGCGTGACAAATTGCACGCAAGGACATGGATACCGCCGAAACGGAAACGGCCGCCCGTTCGGCGGCCGTTCGGTTGGGTTCGCGAAGTCTGCCGCGGTCAGGCGTAATCGCTGCCGCCGTCATCTCCGCCGCCGAAATCACCGTCGTCGGCCAGGTCCATATTGCCGTCGTCGCGATTGTCGTCGTCGTCGTTCTGGTCGTTCGAGGCCTGGTCGAACAGGCCCTGGCGGGAGTCGCGGCTCGATCCGATGTCGTTGAGACCGGCATCGCGCGCGAGCGAGCCGCCGGACTGATCGCTACCGCTCCAGGGGCTGCGATCGCCCAGGGAATTGGTGTCGCCGAAGGCTTGCTGGTGCGACCCGCCCATCATGCCGCGGATGCTGGACAATAAGAGCGAGCCGCCGACGACGCCGGCCGCGGCAGCCGCCGCCGTGCCGAGGAACGAGCCGCCGCCACCGCCGACCGGCGGGGCGCCATAGCCCTGACCCGGGCCTTGACCGTAGGCCTGCCCGTAAGGCGGCTGGCCGTAGCCCGGCTGCGGCTGCGGCATCGCCTGGCCGGTGTTCCAGACCGGCCGCGAGTCGCGCGGCGGCACGTTCGGAACCGAGCCGCGCGAGGGGCCTCCACCGAACAGCGTGTCGCGCATGGTATCGAGAAACCCGCCCGACTGGGCCTGCTCCGGCGCATGCGCCGCTTCCAGCTCCTGGATGCGGTTATGAGCGCGCTTCAGCGCTTCGTCCTGCAGCAGCGTGGTCTGCACCAGCGCGTAGATCGCGCCGGGCGCCTTGCGCAGGCCGTCGGAGATCGCAGCGATCGCGTCGGGATCGCGCGGTGCGTTTTCCAGTTTCGAAAGCCGGTCGAAAAGGTCGTCGACGAGCTGGCGTTCCTGCGGCGTCATGATCAATCTCCCTCGCGCAAAACAAGCGCGAGCCAGATGTAGGGTTCCATTGTGGCCTCAACAGAGCCGGCCATATTAAATTTCGGTATGCGACAAGCTGCCCCAAGCTTGCGTTCGGCGGGTTTCACCCCAGCGTGACGCCGCTGTCCGTCAGCAGGCGCGCAAAGGCATCGCCCGCGAGATAAGCATGCTCGCGTTCGCGGACGTCGGTCATTGGATCGAGGCCGGCGAGCACGTCGTCGACGAAGCCGGGGTGGCACATCACGAGGCCGTCGTCGGGGAGACCGTCCAGGAATTGTCGCATCAGGGCGCCGAAATCGGCTGCCCGCGTGAAATCATAGGCACCCGCAAAGCCGGGATTGAAGCTGAGGCCGGCGCTGCCGGCGCGGCGGCGGAATTGCGCGCTGAGGATGTCGAGCACCATGGCCTTCGGCGAGGCCAGCCGCTGCGCCAATGGCAGGTCGCGGCCGCCCTGGCGCACCCAGGCGTTCGGGGCACCCTCGGTGACGGCATCGACAAAACCGTCGCGCACCTGCGGATAGAGCTGCACGTGCTGGTGGCCGTCGACGAAGTCGGGCGCGCACCCGAATGCTTCCATGAAGGCCACCAGCTGCGCTTTCACCTCGCCACGAAAGAACTCGCGGTCGAGTTTTCGCGTGAGGCCTGCGCGCAGCAGCTTCGGAAAGGCCAGGAACATGTCGCCGTCGAGAGGACGGAAATGCATGGTGAGCGGCCGGAACGGCGCCGACAGCGTCACGTGCAGTCCGATCGCGCAGCGCGGGCTTTGCTTCGCCGAGGCCTGAAGCGCCTCGATCTCGCTGCGCCCGATCGCCGGGCCGACCATCATCACCGACGTCGCGTTGAGGCGGCCGCGCTCGATCAGGTCGCGGATGGCACGGTTGACGCCCGGGCTGATGCCGTAATCGTCGGCGCACAGCCAGATCCGCCGCGGCGCAGCCGCGCTCATTCGGCCGCCGTCCGCGTCGCTGCGTCCTGGCTTGAAGCGTCCTGGCTTGAAGCGTCCTGGACCTTGTCGGTCTCGAAGTGCTTTTCGCTGTGCTCGGCGACGAAGTAGATCGGGCGCGCCTTCAGCTCCGACAGGATCTTGCCGATATATTCGCCGACGATGCCGATCATGATGAGCTGCACGCCGCCGATGGTCATCAGGCCGATCACCAGCGAGGGATAGCCGGGCACCTGCTTGCCGGTGGTCCAGACCTCCCAGAGGATCGACAGGCCGAACAGGAAGGCGCCGCCGGCGAGGATCACGCCGAGCAGGCTGGCAAAGCGTAGCGGCGCCACCGAGAACGAGGTCACCCCTTCGATCGAAAGACCGAGCAGGCGCGCGGCGCTGAAGGTCGTCACGCCGTGGACGCGCGGCGCCGGTTCGTAGTCGACGCGGATCTGGCGGAAACCGATCCAGCTCGCCAGCCCCTTGAAGAAGCGATTGCGCTCCGGCAGCTGCCTGAGCGCTGCGACCGCGCGCGGCGACAGCAGGCGGAAGTCGCCGGCGTCCTCGGGGATTTTCTGGCGGGCGCCCCAATTGATCAGCGCGTAGAAACCGTGCACGGCGATGCGGCGCAGGAACGGCTCGTTGTCGCGATGCGCCTTGGCGGTATAGACGACGTCATAGCCGTCCTCGATCCAGTGCCGCACCAGCTGCTCGACCATGGCCGGTGGATGCTGGCCGTCGCCGTCCATGAACATGACGGCGCCAAGCCGGGCATGGTCGAGGCCGGCCATCAGCGCGGCCTCCTTGCCGAAATTGCGCGACAGCGACACCACCTGGACGTCGACCGCGTCGGCCGGCAAGCCGCGTGCGATCGACAGCGTCGCATCGGCGCTGCCGTCGTCGACATAGACGATCTCGCAGGCCAGCCGATAGCGCTGCCGCAAGGTCTTCGCGAGATCGCAGATGCGCGCGTGCAGGGACGCCAGTCCCGCCGCCTCGTTGTAGACGGGGACGACAATCGACAGTCCCTTCGCCGCGGCGCCGGCCGCGGTGATGGTCAGTCCGGAAACGTCAGAGCCCAGCGTCATCGATCAAGGTTCCAGAGGTAATCAAGGCTTCCTGCGAGTCTTCTTGCAAAGTCATCTTGCAAATCGTCTCGACAGCATATGGTAGCTGCCGTTTGCTGTCGCTACGCTGAACGAACCTGAGGCTCACTGCCGCAGGAACGCCTCGAGCCTGGCGAACAGCGGGTTCTCCCGGTCGAACACGTAGTCGAGCGAGACCACCGAGACGGTCTCGGCGCCGTGCTCGCGCAGGAAGCTCGCCAGCGCATAGAGCTGCCCGGGCGGGCAGTGCAGCGTCAGCATGCCGGACGAGGTCGGCCCGCCGAACGGGGCTTCGACGCCGAACCGGCTGTGGGCCTCGCCGAGCAGGGCGGCGTCGCACTGCCGGAAGCGAGTGCGGACCTCGCGGTATTTGTTGGCCCGCGCCCTTGCTGCGATGTGATCGAGGATCACGCGCGCCGTCTCGCGGGCCTCCGGCGACCAGTCTGCGTCCTTCGAGGCGACCAGATTGGCCTGGCTGCGCAGGATCACGCCGTCGTCGAGCACCCGCAGGCCGTTGGCGGCCAGGGTCGCGCCCGTGGTGGTGATGTCGACGATCAGCTCGGCGCTGCCTGCCGCCGGCGCACCTTCGGTCGCGCCGGTGCTTTCGACGATGCGGTAATCGGTGATGCCGTGGCTCTGGAAGAAGGCGCGGGTGAGGTTGATGAACTTGGTCGCGACCCGCATCCGCATGTGATGCTGCTCGCGGAAGCCGGTGGTGACGTCGTCGAGGTCGGCCATGGTGCGGACGTCGATCCAGGCCTGCGGCACCGCCACGACGACGTCGGCATAGCCGAAGCCGAGCCCGTCGATCAGCGACACCCGCCTGTCGGCGTCCGCGATGTTCTCGCGCACCAGATCCTCGCCGGTGACGCCGAGATGCGCCAAGCCGCGGGACAGTTGCGAGGCGATCTCGCTGGCCGAGAGATAGGCGACCTCGACATTGTCGAGCCCTGCGATCGTGCCGCGATAGTCGCGGGCACCGCCGGCCTTCGACAGCCTGAGGCCGGCGCGGGCGAAGAAGGCCTCGGTGTTTTCCTGGAGGCGGCCCTTGGAGGGAACGGCCAGAACGAATGGCGCGCTCATGACTTAAGCTCCCACCTTGCGGCCGATCCTGGTCAGCGCGTCCACCCAGACCGAGAAACCGACGGCGGGAATCGGCTCTGCCGATCCGAGCTGGGTCATCAGCCCGTCGTAGCGGCCGCCGGCAACCAGCGGCTCGGCGCCGTTGCCGCGATAGTGCAGTTCGAATTCGAAGCCGGTGTAATAGTCGAGGCCGCGGCCGAACGCGGTGGAGAAACGCGTTTGCTTCACGTCGATGCCGCGCGCCGCCATGAAGCCGACCCGGCTTTCGAACTGGTCGATGGCAGCAGCGAGATCGAGCTTCGCATCATTTGTCAGCGCGCGCAGCCCGGCGATGGCGTCATCGGGATTGCCCGATATCGACAGGAAGCGCTTGAGCACGGTGATCGCCTCGCGCGGGAGCGCGCCGCCCTTCAGCGTGGATTGCTCGAGGAAGCGGTCCGCGATCTCGGCCGTGGTGCGGCCGCCGACATTGGTGGTGCCGGCGATGGACATCAGATCGGTGACGAAGGCGAGCGCCGCCTTGCGGTCGGAGCCGGCGAGCGCGGCCAGCACGCCCTCATATTCGCTGCGGGTCGCGGTGGTCGCGGCCGCCAGCCGCTCCAGATCCTGCTCGAGGCTGATCTTGCGGTTGAAATCCTTGACCAGGCGGCGGCGCCAGACCGGATAGAGGTCGAGCGCGTCGAGCAGGGCATTGAACAGCGCCACGTCTCCGGTGCGGATCTCGACGTCGCGGACGCCGAAGGCGGCGGTGGCCTCCAACGCCAGCGCCAGCATCTCGGCATCGGCCGCGGGGCGGTCCTGGCGGCCGAACGATTCGATGCCGGCCTGCATGAACTCGCTGGCCTGCCCACTGCGGTAACGGAACACCGGACCAAGATAGCTGAATCCGGCCGGCTGGCCGGCGCGCCCGGAGGCGAGATAGTCGCGGGCCACGGGAATCGTCAGGTCCGGGCGCAGGCAGAGCTCCTCGCCGGACAGGTCCGTGGTCAAATAGAGGCTCTTGCGGATGTCCTCGCCGGAGAGGTCCAGGAACGGCTCGGCCGGCTGCAGGATCGCGGGCTCTGCCCTAGCATAGCCGGCCTGCGCGAACGACAACAGCAGCGCATCCGCCCAAGCGGCGGAGCCGGCAGCATTTGAGGTGGCAGTCGCGGTCATCACAGGGGTCCATCGTCCCGGTGGAACCGGGCAGGGCAGGGCGAGGAAGCAATTGGCGCAGCCCTTAGCATGGCCCGGAAGCGGTTTCGACCTCCAAAGGATCAATCGCTTAACGACGTCGGAGCGTCGCCGAACCCGTGACCGGGTGTGTAGCTCTAATTTGTAGGTGAGTGGAATTAGGTAATTTAATACCCTAATGCCTCAGCACTTCGTTGCGACGGGCTGAGCTGAGCCGCAAATGATGCTTCGCCTTCGTTCATTTGGGTCCGGGACGTCTCGGGGCGCCAAGTCCCGCTTCAAGTCCCGCTTCAAGTCCCGCTTCAAGTCCCGCTTCAAGTCCTGCTTCAAGTCCTGCTGCTTCGTAT
The DNA here is from genome assembly GCF_008932115.1 of Bradyrhizobium betae. NCBI lineage: Bacteria > Pseudomonadati > Pseudomonadota > Alphaproteobacteria > Hyphomicrobiales > Nitrobacteraceae > Bradyrhizobium > Bradyrhizobium betae. Next base: position 2,155,537 of record NZ_CP044543.1, on the reverse strand, counting down.
GAAGCGTCATCGGCGAGCTGCTCCGCCAGTCTGAGAACCCTCTGCCGTTTGCCCGGGTCGGTGATGCCGAGAAATGCTTTGATCAGTTGCAGTTCCTCGCGTCGCGGCCTGTCGAATACGGCATCGTCGTCCATCGCCATGTCTTCCCGTGCGATTTCGTGTGCGATCGATACGGCGCGAACTCGCCCTCCCGACCGGCCCCGATGCAGCAAGGCCCAACGTCACAATGAGAAATTGAGAACGGCTGACAAGTCATCGCATACTCATTTTGGGTATGGCGGGTGATCCGTTCGCCGCGGCGTTCGTTTACACTGTGAATGTTGGTTTCCGATTCATGCACAATGCTTCAGATATCATCCGGACGGTCTCGCGACATACGCTGGCCTATATGCTGTTTTCGATCAGCGAGCTGTTCCGGCACTATGACGAATTTGATCCGCTGGACCTCTTGATAATTCACGCGATTCTCAACGCGAACGTCATTCATGTGATGAACGATCCGTCGCTGGACGAGAGATTCTCCAGCATAGATGCGGTCGAGCCGGATGTGATCAAGCAAGGAGTATCACGAGCGGCACTCTCTCGTTTCCTCAGCTTGCCGTTGGAGACAGTGCGCCGTCGCGTGACGGGACTGAAGCGGCGAAAAATTCTTGCCGAGACCAAGGCCGGGCTCATCGTGACCGAACAGAACCTGTTCAAGTTTGGAAACAATCACGAACTGCAGAAGACCAACATGCTGTTGCTGACCAAGCTGCTTCGCGATCTCAAGCGCGCCGGCATCAACGGACCGGATGACCTGCGTGTCGCCAAGGGCGCCGCATCGACAAGGAAGGCGACGTAAGCGGCGGGATATGGATCAAAGCCATCTCAACGCAGTGCGCGACGGAGCGCAAAGGTTTGCGGCGGACCGCTTGCTGTCGTTCCAGGGGCTCAAGCCATCCTCGGCGCTCGAGCTCCGGTCGTATGACGTCGACCATTTCGACGAAAGCGAGAGATATGCCGGCGCATCCAGCATGCCGTTGTCCGCCGGGACGACTGCGATCATGCGCGCCCGGCTCAGCTTGCCGACCCTCACGCTGTCTCTCGTGAAAACGTTCCCGCGGATCATTCGTGGCTATCGGTTGACGAATGCCGTCGCAATGTCGGTACTGATGGATCACGTGACCTCTGCCCGTATCAACGGGCAATCGATCGGGAGTTCCGTGGTCGTTCTGAAAGGCGATTCCGATTGCCTGGTGTACGAGCCGGAGGGCCGTCTGATCGGCATCGTCTATTTCAGTCCGCCCGCCCACGAACCCTGGGCGCAACTGGCTGATGGCCATCATCTGCTGAACCCGGCGCCCGACGTGCTCGTCTCCCTGCGCCGCTTGATCTCCGTCACGCTCGAAACCGCGGCGAATGATCCGGAATTCCTGAGCGAGCCGGCGTCGCAAACCGTCGTGGAGCAATCCCTGCTCAGCACGATGGAGGCCGCGATCCGCACCAACGTGGATGGTGGACCCGCGCCGTCTGCGACCGATGGCTATCGGCGGATCGTCGCGGACATGGAAAGGCTGATCCGTCGCGATCTGACGATCTGGCACAAGACGACTGAACTGGCGGAGCAGGTGGGCGTGTCCGTCCGGACGCTCCAGAGTGCCACCCTGGCCATCTGCGGCATGAGCCCGCATCGCTACAGCCGGGTCTTGCGCCTCTGGTCGGTGCGCCGGCAGCTCCGCATCGGCTCCGGGCGGCGGAGTGTGAAGTCCTGCGCCATTGCGCATGGCTTCTGGCATCTGAGCGAGTTCGCGGCGAGTTACCGGGCGGCCTTCGGCGAGCTGCCGTCCGAGACCCTGAATCGGTCTCTGCGCGAGGCAATCTAACCGCCACCCCAGTCGCCAAGCACCGCCTGGACCAGCGCCAGCGCCGCCACGGCGGCGGTATCGGCCCGCATGATCCGGGGCCCCAGCGCCAGCCGCAGGGTCGTCGGTTGCCACAGCAGCAGGGCGCGCTCTTCCTCGGCGAAGCCACCTTCCGGGCCGATCAGGACGTCGATACCAGAACCACCTTGGTCATGGCCGGCCGCGCGGGCCTTTTGCAGGCTCTGAATGGGATCCTGGACCTCCGCCGCCTCATCACAGAAGATGAGCAGCCGGCCGGCGGGGCGTTGACTGAGATACCGGTCCAGCGCCAGTGGCTCGGCCACGGTGGCGATGCTCAGGATGCCGCATTGTTCGGCGGCCTCGACGACATTGGCGCGCATCCGCTCGGTGTTCACCCGGGAGGCCTGGGTGAACCGGGTCAGGACCGGCTGAAGCGTGGCGGCGCCCATCTCGATGGCCTTTTGCACCATGTAGTCCAGCCGGGCATGCTTCAGCGGGGCGAAGACGTAAGTGAGGTCGGCCAGGGCGTCCTGGGGCCTGGCCTGCTGCAGGATGACGAGGCCGTCCGGCCGCTTGCGGCCTTCGATCGCGGCCTGCCATTCGCCGTCGCGACCGTTGAACGCCAGGACCTCGGCCCCGGCGGCGAGCCGCAGCACATTGCCGAGATAATTGCCCTGCTCGCGGTCGAGCGGGACCCTGGCGTCCTGGGCCAGCGGGGCGTCGACGAACAGGCGGGGGGCGCGGAAATTGATGGAGGGCATCGTTCAACGGGTCCGATTTGGTGCCGTTATTAACCGAAAGTCGCCATTTCGGGGGTAAATATTGCCAAACAGGTGCGTCGGCGCGCCGCGCTCTTGCCCTATTCGACGGGTTGTTAAGAGCCGGCGGGAATCGTAAAAACGCGAGCACGCTGGTTGCGCTTCAATTGGGAAGACGCCGAACCCCGTAGGCTCCTGCCGGAGAGACTGCCTTGATGATCCGTCATTTGATGGTTCCGATCACTGCCGCATTGGTCACGATGGGTGCCTCGGGTGCCCACGCGCAGGGGTTTCCGGCGCCACTGCCGGGCCAGGCTGCGACCAGTTCAGCATTTCCGCCCGTGAACGGTTCGGCGCCGAGCGCTTCGGTCGGCACTGCCCCGCAAGGATCGTTCCCCGTGAATGGCGCTGCGCCGGTGGGCGGCGCCGGTGCTTTCAGCGCGGCTCCGCCGACGCAAGGCGGTCCCGGCGAGGACTGCATGAAGGCGTTCATTCCCCTGCGCGAGGATGCCGAGAAGCGCGGCAAGCTGATCAAGGCCGCGAGCGATCGTCACGCGCCGCCCGACGAGGCCTGCAAGCTGATCCGCAATTTCAGCCAGGCTGAAGCCAAGATGATCAAGTACATCGAGACCAACGCCTCCAAATGCGGAATCCCGGCCCAGGTCGGTGCGCAGATGAAGGACGGCCACAAGAACACCGAGGCCATGGCGACGAAGGTCTGCAACGTGGCGCAGCAGATGCAGCAGCAGCCGCGCGGTCCGGCCGGCCCGTCGCTGAGCGAGGTGCTGGGTTCGGGCTCGGCGCCCGAGGCCAATGCCGGCAAGAAGGGCGGCAGCACCTTCGACACGCTCAACGGCAACGTCCTCACCCGATGAGCGACACATCCGCCCGCGTTGCCGATTCCACCGGCAACTGGGTCGATACGCTCGCGCCGCAATGGGCGCGGCCTTATCTGCGCCTGTCGCGCTTCGATCGTCCGATCGGCTCCTGGCTTCTCCTGATGCCGTGCTGGTGGTCGGCGGCGCTCGCCGCCGGCATGGCGCATGACACCAGCCGACTGCCGCTCACCATCGTTCTGTTCTTCATCGGCGCCTTCGTGATGCGCGGGGCGGGCTGCACCTGGAACGACATCACCGACCGCGACCTCGACGACAAGGTCGAGCGCACCCGTTCGCGGCCGCTGCCGTCGGGCCAGGTGACCACGAAGCAGGCGCTGGCCTTCATGGTCGCGCAGGCGCTGATCGGCCTCGTGGTGCTGCTGCAGTTCAACCGCTTCGCGGTCCTGACCGGCATCGCCTCACTCCTGATCGTCGCGATCTATCCCTTCATGAAGCGCATCACCTGGTGGCCGCAGATCGTGCTCGGGCTCGCCTTCTCCTGGGGCGCCTTGATGGGATTTGCCGTCACCTTCGGGCGCATCGATGTCACCGCGCTGGTGCTCTATGCCGGCGCGATTTCCTGGGTGATCGGCTATGACACGATCTACGCGCACCAGGACACCGAGGACGATGCGCTGATCGGCATCAAGTCCACCGCGCGCCTGTTCGGCGCGCATACGCACCAGGCGCTGATCCTGTTCTACGGGCTTGCTGTGATGCTGATCGGCGTGGCGCTGGCATCTGGCGACGCGCGCTGGCCGGCCTGGCTCGGGCTCGCGGCGTTCGCCGTGCATCTGGCGTCGCAGATCATGCGGCTCAGGACCGACGATTCCGTGCTCTGTCTGCACCTGTTCAAGTCGAACCGCGATGCGGGGCTGTTGCTGTTTGCGGGCTTGTTGGCCGACGCGGTGACGCGGGCTGCGTAGTTTCGTAGGGTGGGCAAAGGCGCTCTTGCGCCGTGCCCACCATCCATCCAGGACTGTGACTGCAAAGGTGGGCACGCTTTCGCTTTGCCCACCCTACGGCACCTTTAGTTTCTTGCGATGATCTCGCGTTCGCCTTGATGAACCGACAGCTCGCGCGCCATGGCGACGCGGCGACGCATCAAAAATTTCGGACGGCGGGCGCGGATCGCATTGCAGCGGCGGCGGCGCGGCGCCGGCTTGCGGGCACCTTCGTCGAGCTGCGGAAGCGCGAACAGCTCGCTCCAGATCGCCCAGGCCTCGGCCAGTTCGTCGCCATCGGCGCTGACCAGCAGCGGAACGGAGAGCGAGGGATCGCGATGCACGAGGACGAGGGTCTGCGCCTCGTCGTTGCCGCGGAGCGCGACGCCGGTGAAGTCGCTGACGCGGACGTTGATCGCCATCCGCATGCCGCGAACCGCACGGCGCAGCACGACGCGTTCGCGATGAAGCTCGATTTGCCGTGTGTATCCGTCGGCGCGCGGATCATGCGCATCGAAGCGGACCGGAAGGGAAAGGGGGTCGAGCCGCAGGCTGCGGCCCGACCCGGCGGGAGCGATCCCGCTTGTTGCTGTTTGACGCCTCACGGCTTTAGTTCTCCCCGCCAGGATTATGTTCCCGGTCGATGTGAGGACCTTAGCGCGCGGCCTTCGGAAACCGCTTAAAAAGGCTGGTTAATCCAGCGTCACCGCCGCTCATGATTGACAAGACCTTGGCGCACATGATTGACGAGACGTTGCGCCGAAGCCGCGAATCTGAGCCTCTTTCGGGCTGAAAATGCTTGAAGTCCGCACCATCAGGGCACATCTGGTGTTCAGGGCCGCTCTCGCCCCGAAACCTCCCGCCGCAACAGGATTTCGTTTGTGAACCCTTCACCAAGCTCGACGCTTTCGTCCAAAGCCAATCGCGACCTGTTCGACCAGTCCGCGCTCTCCGATCTCGCGCAGCGGCTGGTCGAGGCGGCCAGGCGCGCCGGCGCCGATGCGGCCGATGCGGTCGCGGTGCGCGGCATCTCGCAAGGCGTCGAGGTGCGCGACGGCCGCGTCGAGGAATCCGAACGCTCCGAGGGCGACGATGTCGGCCTGCGCGTGCTGGTCGGCCAGCGCCAGGCCGTGGTCTCCACCAACGACGCCAGCGGAGATGCGGTGACCAAGCTTGCCGAGCGTGCCGTGGCGATGGCGCGCGTGGCGCCCGACGACAAATATGTCGGCCTCGCCGATCCCGCGCTGCTGGCGCGCAACTTCCCCGATCTCGATCTGCTCGATCCCGATGTGCCCGCGACCTCCGAGCTCGAGCGCCGCGCGCTCGAGGCCGAAGCCGCCGCACTCGCCGTCAAGGGCGTGACCAAGTCCGGCGGCGCCTCGGCCTCGGCCGGGATGGGCGGCATGGTGCTGGTCACCTCGACCGGTTTCCACGGCTCCTATCTGCGGTCCAGCCAGGGTATCTCGGCGACCGCGATCGTCGGTGAAGGCACCGGCATGGAGCGCGACTACGACTTCACCTCGGCGCCGCATGGTGCCGATCTGCTGTCGCCGGAAGTGGTCGGCCGCTCCGCCGGCGAGCGCACCGTGGCGCGTGCCAATCCGCGCAAGGTCGAGACCTGCAAGGTGCCGGTGGTGTTCGATCCCCGCGTTGCGGGCTCGCTGGTCGGCCACGTCGTCGGCGCCATCAACGGCGCCTCGATCGCGCGCAAGACCAGCTTCCTGAAGGACAAACTCGGCCAGCAGCTGTTCGCCAAGAACATCCGCATCATCGACGATCCCCTGCGCAAGCGCGGCCTGCGCTCGCAGACGTTCGACGCCGAGGGCGTTGCCGTCAGGAGGACCGCGCTGATCGACGAGGGCGTGCTGACCACCTGGCTGCTTGACTGTGCCACCGCGCGTGAGCTCGGCCTCACCACCACCGGCCACGCCCATCGCGGCGTCTCGTCTTCGCCCTCGCCGGGGCCGTACAATCTGCATCTCGAGCCCGGCATCCCGACGCCGGCCGAGCTGATCGCCGACATCAAGCAGGGCTTCTACGTCACCGACCTGATCGGCTCCGGCGTCAATGGCGTCACCGGCGATTACAGCCGCGGCGCCTCCGGCTTCTGGATAGAGAACGGCGAGCTCACCTATCCCGTCAGCGAGGTGACGATCGCCGGACATCTGTTCGAGATCTTCAAATCGATGCAGCCGGCGAACAATCTGGAGTTCCGCTACGGCGTCAATGCGCCGACGGTGCGCATCGAGGGTTTGACACTTGGCGGACGTTGACGCGCACGCTCTCCAAACCATCCTGACGCGCGACGCGGCGCTGCTGCAAGACACGGTGCGGGAGGCAGGCGCGCTTGCGCGGTCGATGTTCCGCACCGAACTGAAGACATGGACCAAGGGCGCGTCCTCGCCGGTGTCGGAAGCCGACATCGCCGTCAATGATCTGCTCGAAGCGCGCCTGCGCTCGGCCACGCCGGACTACGGCTGGCTGTCCGAGGAGAGCGCCGATGATTCGAGCCGGCTGTCGCGGCGGCTGACATGGATCGTCGATCCCATCGACGGCACCCGTAATTATCTGGGCGGCCACGACGAATGGTGCGTCAGCGTCGCGCTGGTCGAGGATGCCGCGCCGGTGCTGGCCGCCGTGTTCGCGCCCACGACCGACGAGTTCTTCTTCGCGGCGCGCGGCCGGGGCACGACGCTCAACGGTAAGGCCGTGCGGGCGGCGGCCGGATCCGCGCTCGACTTCTCCCGCGTCGCCGGCCCGAAGCCGATGGTCGAGCGGCTCCACACCTCGGGCGGCGACATCAAGCTGCATCCGCGAATCGGTTCGCTGGCGCTGCGCCTCTGCCGGGTCGCCGATGGCGTGCTGGATGCGGCTTTTGCGGGCGGCAACAGCCATGATTGGGACCTTGCGGCGGCCGATTTGATCGTGCAGGAAGCGGATGGTAGGATGAGCGACCTCTCCGGAGACCCCATCCTCTATAACCGCAGGGAAGTTACGCACGGGGTGCTGGTGGCAGCGGGACGCGATCGTCATGCGAGCATTGTCGCGCATTTTCGAGATCGTCCCTTGCCCTGAAGCGCGTCCGTAGCTTTTCGAACACTGCTTTGCCGGGCAGCCCGTTAGGAACAGAACCATGCCAGATAGTGCCCCGCAACAACTGCTGCATCTCGTCATCGGAGGCGAACTGCTCGATCTCGAGCACAACACCTTCAAGAACCTCGACGACGTCGAGGTCGTCGGCCTCTATCCGAATTATGCGGCGGCCCACGCCGCCTGGCGCGCCAAGGCGCAGAGCACGGTCGACAACGCCCAGATGCGCTATTTCATCGTCCATCTCCACCGGCTGCTCGACCCGAATCAAGAACCGGCGCGTTGAAAAAACTGCTTCGCAACACGCTGCGGAGCAGCTTTGTCCAACGCGCCGTCGGGATCCTGGCGGCCGAATATCTGCGCCTGGTCTGGCGGACCAACAAATTCACGTTCGATCCGCCTGATGTCTATGACCGCGTCGAGCCGCAGATCCCGGCGATCTTCGCCTTCTGGCACGGCCAGCATTTCCTCACCCCCTTCATCAAGAACAAGGACTGGTACAAGGCCAGGGTCCTGATCTCCCGCCACCGCGACGGCGAGTTCAATGCGATCGCCGCCGAGCGGCTCGGCATCGGCACCATCAGAGGCTCCGGCGACCATGGCGGCGCCTTCCACCGCAAGGGCGGCGTCGGCGCCTTCAAGGAAATGGTGCGGACGCTCCAGGACGGTTGTAATGTCGCGCTGACCGCCGATGTCCCCAAGCGCTCGCGCGTGGCCGGGCTCGGCATCATCATGCTGGCACGGGAATCGGGGCGGCCGATCATGCCTTTCGCGATGGCGACCAGCCGCTTCATCCGGCTCAAGAACTGGGACCGCACCACCATCAACCTGCCGTTCGGGCGGGGCGCATTGGTCGGCATCAAGGAAATTCACGTTCCCGCGGATGCCGACGCCGCGACGATGGAAGCCCTGCGGCTCGAGCTGGAAGAGACCTTGAACGAGGCGACCCGCCGCGCCTATGCGCAACTCGGCCGCCCGGGACCCGAAGATGGCTAATTCGCTGCCAGGATCGCTGCCACGAGCGCTGCCGATGACGCTGCGGATGTATCGGCGCCTGGCATCAGGCCTGGTGCCGCTCGCGCCTGCGCTGATCAAGCGGCGGCTGAAGCAGGGCAAGGAAGACCCCGCGCGCGTCGGCGAGCGGCGGGGCCTGTCCCGGGACGTACGGCCGCATGGTCCGCTGGTGTGGATCCACGGCGCCAGCGTCGGCGAGGTGCTGGCCGCGGCCGCGCTGATCGAGCGCCTGCGCGATCTCAATCTGCGCATCCTGCTGACCTCGGGCACCGTCACCTCGGCCGCCGTGGTGGCGAAACGCTTTCCGCCCGACGTCATCCATCAATACGTGCCGTATGATTCCCCGCGCTACGTCGCGCGCTTCCTCGACCATTGGAAGCCGTCGCTGGCGCTGTTCATCGAATCCGATCTGTGGCCGAACCTGATCCTGGCGGGCGCGACGCGCCGCCTGCCGATGGTGCTGATCAACGGCCGGATGTCGCCGCGCTCCTACCCGCGCTGGCGGCGGATGTACGGCACCATCTCGGCGCTGCTGTCGCGGTTCGACATCTGCCTCGCCCAGTCGAAGACCGATGCCGAACGCTTCTCCGCGCTCGGCGGCCGCGACGTCTTCACCACCGGCAACCTCAAGCTCGACGTATCAGCACCGCCGGCCGATCCGGCCAAGCTCGAACGGCTGATGGCGATGACGCGGGGACGGCCGATCATCGTCGCCGCCTCGACCCATCCGGGCGAGGACGAGATGCTGGTCGCGGCGCATCGCAGCCTGGTCGGGTTCTTCCCGCAGCTTCTGACCGTGATCGTGCCGCGGCATCCGGATCGCGGCTCCCAGATATCGGGCCTGGTCACGGCCTCCGGCCTCAAGCCCGCCTTGCGCTCGCGCGACGAACATCCCGCCGCGACCACCGATGTCTACATCGCCGACACCATGGGCGAGCTCGGCCTGTTCTACCGGCTCTCGCCGGTCGTGTTCATGGGAGGATCGCTGATCCGCCACGGCGGACAGAATCCGATCGAGGCGATCAAGTTAGGCGCCGCCATCGTCCATGGTCCGCACGTCTTCAACTTCGCCGACGTCTACGAGGCGCTCGACAACAGAGGCGGTGCGCGCCAGGCCGACACGCAGGAGGCGCTGGTCAAGCAGCTCGGCCTGTTGCTGGCCGAGCCCACGGTGCGCGACAAGATGCAGCACGCCGGCTCGAACGTGGTCGAGGAGCTCGGCGGTGCGCTCAATCGCACCATGACCGCGCTCGAACCCTATCTGCTGCAGCTGCGGATCGAGATGGGGGCCGCCAATGCGTGAGCCGGCCTTTTGGTACCGGCCGCGTTCCCCGCAATCCCTTGTCCTCAGCCCGCTCGGCGCACTCTATGGCGCCATCACCGCGCGCCGCATGGCGCGCGAGGGCGTCGACGCCGGCATCCCCGTGATCTGCGTCGGCAACTATCATGTCGGCGGTGCCGGCAAGACGCCGACCGTGCTGGCGCTGACGAAGCTGTTGCGCGAGCTCGGCGAGACCCCGGTGGTGCTCAGCCGCGGCTATGGCGGACGCCTGAACGGCCCGGTCATGGTTGACCGGATGCGTCACATTGCGGCCGATGTCGGCGACGAGCCGCTGATGATGGCGCGCGACGTCCCGGTCGCGGTCGCGCGCGATCGGCTCGAAGGCGTCGCGCTCGCCAAATCACAGGGCGCCACCGTGGTCCTGATGGACGACGGCTTCCAGAACCCGCGCCTGTTGAAAGATGCCTCGCTGATCGTGATCGACAGCGAGCGCGGCATCGGTAACGGCAAGGTGTTTCCCGCAGGTCCCCTGCGCGCGCCGCTGCAGGCGCAGCTCGCGCGCACCGACGCGCTGGTGCTGATCGGCGACGGCCATGCCGCCAACGATGTCGCGGCCGAGATCGCCAAGCGCAACAAGCCGGAGCTGCGCGCGCGCCTGAAGCCGGATGCGGTCTCGGTCGCGCAGCTCTCGGGCAAGCGGGTCCTGGCCTTCGCCGGCATCGGCGATCCCGAGCGCTTCTTCCGCAGCTTGCGCGCCTGCGGCCTCGATGTCGCGCGCACGCAACCCTTCGCCGACCACCACATGTTTTCGCAGGGCGAGATCGCCGCGCTCGCAGCCGAGGCGAAAGCCGAAGAGCTCACGCTGGTGACGACGGAAAAAGACCTTGCGCGCCTGCGCGGCAGCGAGGGATTGCCTGACGGCATCGTGCCGTTCGCGGTGCAGCTCGAATTCGACGACCCCGCCAAGCTGCGCCAGCTGATCAGCGATCATCTCTACAAGGCGCGCGAGCGGCGGTTCAGCAGAAGGTGATTTCGCGTGGTCTCGTAGGGTGGGTTAGCCCTGCGACTGCGCGAAGCGCAGTTGCCGGGCGTAACCCACCAACTTCGTTCGGCATTTGCTGAGGGATGGTGGGTTACGCCGAGCAGATGCGCTGCTCACATCTGCAGGGCTAACCCACCCTACGGCACCAGCCATTCAGACGACATTCATCGCGAGACTCTTACTGATCTGACGCGATCAGGAGACTTCGATGCAACAACGGCCGGCGCCCTTAAGCCTGCGGCTTCGGCGCGCCCGGGAAATGCCGCTGCAGCACGGCGGCCGGCGTGGCGTAGGCCTCCTGCAGGTCCACGCTCCAGTACTTCAATTCGTCGAGCGGTATCCGCGTGTCGGTGATCGCGCAGCGCACATAGGTCCCCGGCGAGATCACGCGGAAATCGCCGTCGAGATATTGCACCTGCGCCTCGCCGCTGCCCGAGGGGCCGAACTTGTTCAGCACGGTCGAAAGTCTCCGTGGAAGGCCGCGTCCAGGCAAACCCTGGAGGGCACGATGTGTTGGACGGGATGTAGCATAGATAGGGTGGCTTGTCCGCCCGGTAAACCCACCGGTTTGTGATGTTTTGCCGCCGTTTCCGCATGATAGTGCTTCGCCCGAAGGGGGGCTGGTTCCGGCACCTCCGACCGCGGAGTCCGATGCGCCTTCGATCGACCGTCCTGTTCCTGATGCTGCTGATGTCGGCGGCGCGCGCAGCGCCGGCGCCGCAGCAGGTCGACATTCCCCTGGCATCGGGCGTGCTGCATGCGCAGCTCTACAAGCCTGAAGGCGAGGGGCCGTTTCCGACCGTGATCGCGCTGCACGGCTGCGGCGGCCTGGGTAGCCATTCCGATACCGTCCTGCCGCGCTATCGCGACTGGGCCGAGCGGCTGCTCAAGGCGGGCAACGCCGTGCTGCTGCCCGACAGCTACGGCTCGCGCGAGCTCGGGCCGCAATGCCGCGTCAAGGAGATGCGCGTCAAGGCGCGGCGCGAGCGCGTCACCGACATCGCGGCCTCGCGCGCCTGGCTGATGAAGCAGGCCTGGGTGGCGCGCGACCGCGTCAGCCTGATCGGCTGGGCCAATGGCGCCAGCGCGCTGCTCTGGGCGGTGCGGCCGCAGAGCGCGGCGCGCGATGCCGGCCCGGATTTTCGCGCGGCGATCGCGTTCTATCCGGACTGCCGGATCTCCGCCGGTCTCGGCTGGAGCGCGCGGGTGCCGACGCTGGTGCTGATCGGTGCCGATGACGACGTGTCGTCGCCGCCGGCCTGCCGCCAGATGGTGGACGGCGCGCGCGGCCGCAGCGCGCTCACGCGCATCGTGGTCTATCCCGGCGCCTATCACGATTTCGACCGCGCCAACACGCCGCTGCATGCCGCTGCCGGCAGCAGCGATGCCGCAGCGCCCGAGCACGGTCATCTCGGCTCCGATGCGGTCGCCCGCGCCGACGCGCAGCAGGAAGTTTCGCAATGGCTGGCGCGGTGATGATGGTTTCGTAGCGAGCCCGACCGGGATTCTACGGGCTCCGCGCCAAACCGGTTTCAGCGCGTGACAACGCCTTAGTTCGACCACGATGTCGATTAAACGCAAGCCTCATGCGCAACCGCTTCGCCCTGTTCTCCTCCGCACTGATCGTCTTCACCGTCGCGATCTTCCTGTTCGAAGCCCACGCCGGCGCGCCCATGCAGGCGCCCGAGCATTGCGGCTTCTGGACCACGATCGACGCGGGATTGTCTTGCCGGTAGAGCACACCAATCCATCACCGTCACCCTGAGGTGCTCGCCTCTTCGGCGAGCCTCGAAGGGCGACGGCCCGGCTGCATCTCGGCCACTCATCCTTCGAGGCTCCCCTTGCGATGCGATCGCATCGCAAGCCTCGCACCTCAGGATGACGGGTTTGATACACGCGCGCGCCACACCCTCGCTGTCATCGCCCGGCCGGTGCGCAATTGCGCACCAGGACCGGGCGATCCAGTACGCCGAGGCGGTAGTGATTGAATCGATAGGCCGCGGCGTACTGGATTCCACGCCTGCGCGGGGAATGACAGAGAGCGTGCAGCGCGGCCATCGCGCCTAAAATAAAGTGCCTTGATCCACCGGCTTGCCCACGCGCTTCGGCGCGGCCTTTCCGTCCTGCGCGGCAGCCTTCGCCTGCGCTGGCGCGCGCTTGGTCGCCGGCGCCGGGCGATCCGCATCCGTTGTCGCGCCCACACGTCCATCCGCGAACTCGATCTCGACCCGTGCGCCGGGCCCGATCGCATCCGCCGCATGCACGGGATGCCCCGCCTCGTCGCGCACCAGCGCAAAGCCGCGCGCGAGCACGCCGCGATAGGACAGCGCGGCGAGCAGCTTGCCGCTGGCCTCGACGCGCGCATCCAGCCGCTGCAGCAGCGTCGCCAGCGCGCGCCCCGCGCGCTCGCCGAGGCGCTGCGTACGCTCGCGCTGGCGGCCAATCGCATTGCGCTGCGCCTGCGCGTTGGCAAGCTTCGAAGCGCGCAGCCGCACCTCGAGCCCCGCAAAACGATCGCGCCGCTGCCGCAGCAAGGAGCGCGCGGACAGGCCAAGCCGCTCACCGCACACCGTGAGCCGGTGGTCGGCCTGCGAGATCTGGCCGTGCAGCACCCGCAGCGTCAGCTTGCCGCTCGCCGCGGTGAACCTGCGGAAATGCGCGTGCGTGTTGGCCTTCAGCCCGCGCGGCAGCGACGCGCCCGCTGAATCCAGCCGCTGCCGCGGGATCGCCAGCAGATCGCCGGCCGACGGCAGCGCGCGCGCGGCGGCCCGCAACTCGTTGCGGCGGCTCTCATGGGCGCGCATCCAATAGGCATGTGTGCGCCGCCCGAGATCGGCGACCTCGACGAACAGATCGCTGCGCACCGGCACCGCCATCTCGGCCGCGGCCGTCGGCGTCGGCGCGCGCTTGTCGGCGACGAAGTCGATCAGCGTGATGTCGGTCTCGTGCCCCACCGCCGAGATCAGCGGGATCATGCTCTCGCTTGCTGCGCGCACCACGATCTCCTCGTTGAACGACCAGAGATCCTCCAGCGAGCCACCGCCGCGCGCGACGATCAGCACGTCCGGCCGCGGAATTTTGCCGCCCTCGGGCAGCGCGTTGAAGCCGCGAATCGCGGCCGCGACCTGCTCGGCCGAGCCTTCGCCCTGCACCTTGACCGGCCACACCAGCACGTGGCGCGGAAAGCGGTCCTCCAGCCGGTGCAGGATGTCGCGGATCACGGCGCCGGTCGGCGAGGTCACCACGCCGATCACCTCGGGCAGCCACGGCAGCAGCTGCTTGCGCGCATCGTCGAACAGGCCCTCGGCGGCGAGCTTCTTCTTGCGCTCCTCCATCAGCGCCATCAGCGCGCCGATGCCGGCCGGCTCCAGCGCCTCGATCACGATCTGGTACTTCGAGGAGCCCGGATAGGTCGTGAGCTTGCCGGTGGCGATCACCTCGAGCCCCTCCTGGGGCTTGAAGCGCATCCGCCCGTGCACGCCCTTCCAGATCACCGCCTCGATCTTGGCGCTCTCGTCCTTGAGCGCGAAATAGCAATGGCCGGAGGAATGGGCGCCGCGGAAGCCGGAGATCTCGCCGCGAACGCGGACATGGCCGAACGCGTCCTCGACCGTCCTCTTCAGGGACTGGGAGAGCTCGGAAACGGTGAATTCGGGGGCGTTGAGCAGGGGTTCCGCGGGCGGCATCGGCAAACGATTCGGCATGTTGGGGTCAGACCCGACGTTAAGGATTTTCGCCGCGCGGCGCCAATCCAAGGATTGATATGGAGAGTGCACTGTGATATAGAGTTCTCTATTGATGTTGCATCGAGGGAGATCGAGCCATGGCGATCCGGTTGCTGCGCGGCATGTTCAACGGACTGAAATGGGCCCTGTGTGCGGTCGGCGCCGTCGCGCTGGTCCTGGCCGCGATGATCGCGACGCCGCTGCAGCGGCCGCCCGAGATGCGGTCGGTCTCCGACTCATCCAAGGGCATCGACTGGTCGACGCTGCCGCCACTCGAGCGCTTCCAGGCCCGCGACGGCACCTGGATCGGCTTCCGCCATTACGCGGCCAGCGGACCCGCGACCGGCCGCGGCGCGATCTTCATTCATGGCTCCTCCGGCTCCAGCGGCACCGTCAACCACGCGCTGACCCATGCGATGTCAGCGCGCGGGGTCGAGACCTGGGCGCTCGACATCCGCGGCCACGGCGGCTCCGGCACGCGCGGCGACATCGGTTATGTCGGCCAGCTCGAGGACGACCTCGTCGATTTCGTCGCCGAGGTGCGCAAGACCGCGCCGGATCTGCCGCTGACTCTCGTCGGCCACTCCGCCGGCGGCGGCTTCGCGCTGCGCGTCGCCGCGACGCCGATCATGCAGGACATGTTCGTGCGCACCGTGCTGCTCGCGCCCTATCTCGGCTACGATGCGCCGACCAACTGGCCTAACAACGGTGGTTGGGTCAGTGCCGACATTCCGCGCTTCCTCGGGCTCGCCGCGCTGCGCAAGCTCGGCATCGATTGCTGCTCGCAGCTCCCGGTGCTGGCCCTCGCGGTGCGCCCGAACATGGAGAAGATCCTCGTCTCCACCTACTCCGATCGCCTGATGCGCAATTACGCGACGCGCGGCTATCGCCTCGATCTGCCGGCCGTGACGCACCCGATGACGATCTTCGGCGGCACCGAGGACGAGATGATGATCTCCGACAAATATGCGGAGACCGTGCAGGCGATCAAACCGTCGGTCGACGTCAAGCTGCTCGACGGCATCAACCACATGGGCATCGTCACCAACCCGAAGGCGGTCAACGCAATCGCCGAGGACGTCGCCACGCGCGGGGCAGGGCAGTCATGATGCGGCCAGCTGGCGGCATGCCATGCGCATACCGGAGCGGCTTGCCTGCGCTGCCACTGAGCCTCATCCTGAGGAGACCGCGAAGCGGTCGTCTCGAAGGACGAGGCGCTTGCTCTGCTGCTACCGCGCATAACCAGCCAGCCCAGCACCTGAAAGAGCCGCCATGATCGACAGCAAGGAAGCATCCGCAGCGCTGGCCGACATCGACGACATCGTCCAGCGCGTGAAGCAATCGCAGCTCTATGAGCTGGCGAGCCTCGCCGCGATCTGGTGGGGCATATTGGTGTTCGCCGGCAACCTCGTCACCTGGCTCTGGCCGATGTACGCGGTCTACGCCTGGCCCGCTGTCGATATCGTCGGCGTCATCGGCCTCGTCGCGCTGCGCCTGCTCAATCCGCCGCATCACCCGCGCGGCTCCGGCTTCGACGTCAGGCTTGTTCTGGTCTTCGCGTCCTTCTTCGCCTTCGGCACGCTCTGCACCAATGTCATCGGCCATTTCGGCCCGCGCCAGCTCGGGGCCTTCTGGCCGCTCTACTTCATGCTGTTCTACACGCTGGCGGGTCTCTGGTTCGGCTATGCTTTCGTCGCGATCGGCCTCGGCATCTCCGCGCTGACATTGATCGGCTTCTTTTATATCGGCGAGGCATTCCCGCTCTGGATGGCCTTCGTCAACGGCGGCGGCCTGATCCTCGGCGGCCTCTGGATGCGGCGGATCTGATGGCCGAGCTCGACGACATCATCCACCAGCCGTTGCGGCTGAAGATCATGGCGGCGCTGAACGCGCTACCGGCGACCGCAGGCCTGGAATTCGCGCGGCTGAAGAAGCTCACCGGCGCCACCGACGGCAACCTCGGAGCGCATATCGAGACGCTGGCCAAGGCGGGTTACGTCTCGGTGGAGAAGGCGTTCGTGGGGAAGAAGCCGCAGACCACGGTGACTGCGACGGCCGCAGGGCGCGGGGCTTTCGCGCGGCATGTGGCGACGTTGCAGGAGATTATTGCGGGGCGGCAGGTTTAGCTCGCGCCGAAGCATCACCGATTATTCCGTCATCCTGAGGTGCGAGTGGCGCGATGCAACAGCATCGCGCCGGGAGCCTCGAAGGATGAACGGCCCCGCTGCAGCAGCCGGGCCGTCGCCCTTCGAGGGCCGCTGAAGGAGCGGCCACCTCAGGGTGACGGTCTCAGGCTGTCACGATCGGCGACATGGTAGGATGGGTTGAGCCCTGGTGAAACCCATCGCTTTCGCATTCCCGCTCTCCGTTTTCGCGCCTATCATCCGACTGCAAGTGACGATGAGTTGCGGTTGGCGCTCGGTCGGCCAACTTTACGGACGCTTCGAGGGACATGTGCGATGGGTTTCGCAAGGGCTCAACCCATCCTACGGGCTAACATCGCTTTCGCCAACGACGGCCTTGGCGAAATCAATCGGATGCTGATTCAAGAAATCTGCCCACGAGAAGTGTAGCCCCAACCCCTGGTATGCAAAACGGAATCCCGATGATTCCAGATTGTGCATTGCATTTCACATGACGTTTCCTCAAAAATGCAATAAGTTTCAACGAGATAAACCTTCTAACGATCCATAAAATTCATCAAGGCATCGAGTAGAACTTTGTCAGCGTCATACCAAAGGCAGCTTCAACTAATCCAAGCGTCTGCCGAGCGAGTTGCTGTTGAGTTGGCGGGCACTTTTCCGCGGTCAGACAGTGAGGGATTCCGGCCCATCCGCCCGACATCAACTGCGCTTTGGAAATTGGTGCACTCACCGTAACTCTAGGCGTGCTTGTCGCGCCGCATGCCATTTTTCTCGCGCCAACTTGGCCTCAGCAACGGCGGCAGTGAACGGCCCCCAATCGACCGTCCATTTCTTCTTGCTCCGCAGATGATGCTGGGCGAAAGCGCGGACGACGTGCCTGGAGAAGGCGGCTTCGCTGCAACCATTGATCTTGGTGAAGTGCCGGATCAGGCGCCGCTCGTCCGCCGTACTGAGCACGCCGATGTTGATCAGCACGCGCGTCATGCCCCAGTGCTGAATTGAATGGCACATCACGCAAATTGCGTTCACGGCGGTCAGCCGCGCTCGGCCTTTTCTTACCGTTTCGCTAAGCTTCCAGACTTCATGTCCATGAAGACGCCTTTTGCGATTGCCACAAATTGAGCATTGCCGGAGTCGGTCGCGCGTAGCTCGGCTCAGCTTGCGCCATCGGCCTTGCCCAAGACCTACTTTGTTGGACCTGAGGTTCATCTGCCAAAGCGGCTCCGGGACAAGCTCAACCCGTAGAACGAACCTCCTAGCCATGGTGCTGCTTATTCGGTGGACGCGGAGGGGCGCGAAAATTGGCGCTCGACCTCATTGGCCGCCGCCTCAATGTCCAGTCCGCGAGCAATCGCTACTTCCCTGGTGAATCTGTTCAAAACCGTTTGGTACATTTCCCCGCGCCGCAGCCATGGGCGCATCTCACGTAGAAGCCGGGCAAGCTCTAGTATGTCGCCAGACTCGATGCGCGCCGTGAGCTCAATCGTCTGCCCGCGCAGATCATCTTCGTAGCCGGTGAGTACGGAGAGCGCGGCGTCAATCTGTTCTGAGTCGGATATTTTGCGCATTCCGACATTTGCCACTTTGGCCGTGGGAACGCGTAGCGTCATGCCGTCTTCCGCAAAATTGATGACAAAAAGCTCTAACTCGGCGCCTGCAATAGTTTGTGTCTCGATGTCTAGAATCTGGCCGATGCCGTGCGCAGCATAGACAACGAATTCATTGACGGAGAAGCCGTTGCGCTCGCGCGCAGGCGGGGCCTCCACCATCACCTCCTCCTCAGCGTCCACCGCGGGCTTACTGCTCGCTTTCAAGAGCTGCTGGGCGTGTGCCTGTTCGCATAGCCCACGGAGCGTATGCACCATGTTCGCCACATGCTCTTTTGGGAGCGAGGCGGTGAGGCGCTGTGTGTGGGCCTGCCACTCCAAATCACCATGTGTGCAAGAGGGGGCACTGATGAAAACGGTGGTCTGCAATTCATCATTCTTACGGGTAACTAGAACCGCGCTCGCTTCGTAGTCTCGCACTGCGTTACGGTATTGTGCCTTTGCTAGGTAGCCGCCCAAGCACATTCCTGGAGAAACTTCGACCAGGAAGGGGGCAAGGAAATCGCTTCCTCGCGTACGCGTTGCGGCTTCCACCTCTTCGTTCCAGAGAGGTTCACCCCATTCGTCTACGGGCGGACTAGCTAATTGGACAACACCAAGGGGTATCGTTGTCCCGTTGCGTGACCAGCCGAACACCATCGCCCCCTCCCTTGTTCGGCCGCACGATATCCCTCCAGCAAGCGCAAGTCATGCAAGACGGAATCGGAGGGACTTCGAAGCGCCCATCTCAACGGGTCAGCGCATGGCTTGGCCCGATGGATTTCGGGCTTGCCACGCCCCCGAATGCCGGGGAGCCCGCCCCCACCCCCTTGAGCCCCACCCCGATTCATGCGACCTCCGCCCCAGCAAAACACCTCATTCTGAGCCTCTTATGCACATTCTCCTGCTCGGTTCCGGCGGCCGCGAACATGCTCTGGCGTGGAAGATCGCAGCCTCTCCCCTCGTGACCAAACTCTGGTGCGCGCCCGGCAATGCCGGCATTGCGCGGGAGGCGGAGTGCGTGGCGCTCGATGTGGCCGACCATGCGGCGGTGATCGACTTCTGCAAGACCAACGCGGTCGCGCTCGTGGTGGTCGGGCCGGAGACGCCGCTGGCGGCCGGCATCGTCGACGATCTCACCGCCGCCGGCATCAAGGCGTTCGGGCCGAACAAGATCCCCGCCCAGCTCGAAAGCTCCAAGGGGTTCACCAAGGCGCTGTGCACCGAGTTCGGTATTCCCACCGGCGCCTACAAGCGCTTCACCAATGCCGATAACGCGCGCGCTTATGTGCAGAGCCAGGGCGCGCCGATCGTGGTGAAGGCCGATGGGCTTGCCGCCGGCAAGGGCGTCGTCGTCGCCAAGACCGTGCGCGAGGCCGAGGACGCCATCGCGATGATGTTCGAGGGCGCGTTCGGCGAGGCCGGGGCTGAAGTGGTGATCGAGGAGTTTCTGGCCGGCCGCGAGATCAGCTTCTTTGCGCTGTGCGACGGCGAGACCGCGATTCCGCTGGCGTCCGCGCAGGACCACAAGCGCGTGTTCGACCACGATCTCGGCCCGAACACCGGCGGCATGGGCGCCTATTCGCCGACGCCGCTGGTGACGCCCGCGGTCCACGACGCGATCATGGCGAAGATCATCCTGCCGACCGTCGCGGGCATGAAGCAGCGCGGCACGCCGTTCCGCGGCATTCTCTATGCGGGGATCATGCTGACGACGCAGGGCCCAAAGCTGTTCGAGTTCAACGTCCGCTTCGGCGATCCTGAATGCCAGGTGCTGATGCTGCGCATGATGAGCGACATCGTGCCGGCGTTCCTGGCGTCATGCGATGGCCAGCTGAAGAATTTCGATCTGCGCTGGCATCCGGAGTCCGCGCTCACGGTGGTGATGGCGGCGAACGGCTATCCCGGCGACTACCAGAAGGGCACGCGCATCGAGGGGCTGGAGGAGGCCGCTGAGGTCGAAGGCGCCGAGATCTTCCATGCCGGCACCGTCGCAAAGGACGGCGCGATCCTCGCCAATGGCGGCCGCGTGCTCAATGTCTGCGCGCTAGGTGCGACCGTGACCGAGGCGCAGCGCCGCGCCTACCAGGCCGTCGACCGCATCCGCTGGCCGGAGGGTTTTTGCCGCCGCGACATCGGCTGGCAGGCGGTGGAAGCGGAGAAGGCGAAGGCTTAAGCTTGTCATTCCGGACGGCACGGGCAGGGCGCCGGTGAGGGATTGGCGAGACGGCGGAGCTCTCCCGACATCCCTCAAATGCACAATTGGTTGTTGGGGTTGGCGACCCCTCTGATAATACCGGTACCGTGCATGGGGTTGTTTTCGAACTCTTTGTTCGAGGCCCCCAAGGTTGGCCTAAAACGGGTTGACGCAAAAGGATGCAGAAGATGTCCGATCTCGCCGACCTCTATCCCGGCTTCGCCTCCGAATGGATCAACACCTCCTTCGGCCGCATCTTCGCCCGCGTCGGCGGCAGCGGCCCGCCGCTGCTGCTGCTGCACGGCTTCTCCGAGACCAACGTGATGTGGCACCGCGTCGCGCCTGAGCTCGCCGACAGGTTCACGCTGATCATCGCCGACCTGCCGGGCTATGGCTGGTCCGACATGCCCGAGAGCGACGCGCTGCACATCCCCTACAGCAAGCGCGCGATGGCCAAAGCGATGGTCGAGGCGATGGAGCAGCTCGGCCACGTCCACTTCGCGCTCGCCGGCCACGACCGCGGCGGCCGCGTGTCGTACCGCCTCGCGCTCGATCATCCCGGCCGGCTGTCGAAGCTCGCCGTGCTCGATATCCTGCCGACCTACAATTACTGGGAGCGGATGAACCGCGCCTACGCGCTGAAGATCTGGCACTGGACGTTTCTCGCCCAGCCCGCCCCGCTGCCGGAGACATTGATATCCAGCAACGGCGAGTTCTTCCTGCGCTTCAAGATGGCGAGCCAGACCAAGTCGAAGACGCTGGACGCGATCGACAAGCGCGCGCTCGAGCACTACATCGCCCCGTTCCGCGACCCTGCCCGCGTGCACGCGATGTGCGAGGACTACCGCGCGGGCGCGTATTTCGACTACGACCTCGACAAGGCCGATTTCGAAGCCGGCAAGAAGATCACCGTGCCGATGCTGGCC
This sequence comes from Bradyrhizobium betae, assembly GCF_008932115.1. Lineage (NCBI taxonomy): Bacteria > Pseudomonadati > Pseudomonadota > Alphaproteobacteria > Hyphomicrobiales > Nitrobacteraceae > Bradyrhizobium > Bradyrhizobium betae. The sequence continues at coordinate 2,134,089 of NZ_CP044543.1, read as the reverse complement.
CTCTGGGGCAGCGCCGGCATCGCGCAAGCCGCCGCGACGCCGCTCGATACCTGGAAGCAATGGGCGACGAACGTGGAGGGCATGCCGGTGGACTCCGGCCATTTCCTCACCGAGGAAAACCCCGACGTCACCGCGAAGGCGCTGCGCGAGTTTTTCCTGGCAGGCTGAGTTGCGATGCTCACGCCGCACACTCAACTGTCATCGCCCGGCTTGACCGGGCGATCCAGTACGCCGAGACGGCAGTGATTGATCCGGGAAGCCGGTGTACTGGATGCCCCGGTCAAGCCGGGGCATGACAGCGCAGTGCGGAGCCGTCAGCGCCGCTCCCGAAAGAACTCCCGCAGCAGCCGCGCCGCCTCGCTCTCGCCGACCCCGGAATAGACATCGGGGACGTGATGGCAGGTCGGCGAGGTGAAGAACCGCACGCCCGACTCCACCGCGCCGCCCTTGGGGTCGGCCGCGCCGTAATAGAGCCGCCTCACCCTTGCAAAGGAGATCGCGCCCGCACACATGGTGCATGGCTCCAGCGTCACGTAGAGGTCGCAGTCGACCAGGCGCTCGCTGCCGATCTTTTTGGCGGCTTCGCGTAGCGCAATGATCTCGGCATGGCCCGTGGGGTCATGGTCGGTCAGCGTCCGGTTGGCGGCGGTGGCGATGACCTCGTAATTGCGGACCACCACGCATCCGATCGGGACTTCGCCCGCCTTTCCGGCATTTTCGGCCGTTTTGAGCGCCAAATCCATGAAAGAGGGGGCTTTCAAGCCTCGTATCATCCGAAGAAACCTGCTAGTAGCTGCGCCTTCAGCAGAAGTGCTTATCGAATTTGCCTGAGCATGCGGCTCGCAATGAGCGCGCGCAATGCTTTCCGGCCACCCCCTGAGTGAGATCATTCATGCCTCGCGACAGCGACAAAGACAACGATTCCCGCGGCCGGCGAGGCCCGTCCAGGGGAGGCCCGCCCAAGGGCCGCTCCGGCAAGCCGCGTGGTCCCGAGAAGAAATTCGCCAAGCGCGGCGAAGGCCGGGGCGACGCCCGTCCGCCCCGTGGCGACCGCGACAGCCGTCCGTTCCGCCCTCGCGCGGACGGCGATGCCCCGCGCCGCGACTTCGGCGACCGGCCGAAATTCAAGCGCGACGACCGTCCCCGCGAGGATCGCGGCGAGCGCAGCTTCAAGCCGCGTGGCGACCGCCCGTTTTCGGATCGCTCCTCGCGCGATGGCGAGAAGCGGCCGTTCAAGCCGCGCGGTGATCGTCCGTCCTACGGCCGTGACGGCCGTCCGCCGCGCCGGGACCGTGATGATTCCCGCCCAGCCGGCCGGACCGGTGACAGAAAGTTCGGCGACAAGAAGCCCTATGCGCCGCGCGGCGACCGCCCGGAACGCAAGTTCGACGGCGAGCGGAAGTTCTCGCGGGGCGCACCCGATCGCGGGCCGCGCGAAGATCATGGCGAGCGCAGTTTCAAGCCGCGTGGAGATCGCCCGAATTTCGATCGCGGTGATCGCGCGCCGCGTGGCGACCGTCCGGAGCGCAAGTTCGACGGCGAGCGAAAGTTTTCGCGCGGCGCACCGGATCGCGGGCCGCGCAAGGAATTTGGCAAGGATTTCGGCGGTCGTGACCGCGGCGGGGACAAGCCCTGGCAAAAGCGCGAAGGCGGCGAGGACCGGCCGCGTTTCCAGCGTTCGCGCGACGATCGCCCCTCGGGCGCTCGTCCGTTCCGCGAGCGTCCGAAATTCGATCGTCCCAAATTCGATCGTCCCCGCGACGACCGTCCCAAGTTCGATCGGCCCCGTCGCGACGGCGAAGGTGACCGCGGTGGCGACCGTCCGAAATTCAGCCGGCCGCGCGAGCGCTCCGAGGGGCGTTCCGACTGGCACGAGCATCCGCGCAACGAAGGTGGCTTTGGCGATCGTCCGCGCCGTGAAAACGAGGATGAGAGCCGGATATTCGAGAAGCGTCCCGCGTTCGGCGGCCGCGGCGCCTATCGCGAGCGCGATCGTGATTTCGATCGGCGTCCGCGCCGGGAAGAAGAACCGAAGCCGAAGAAGGCCGGCGAGCGCATCGCCAAGGTGCTGTCGCGCGCGGGTCTCGCCTCGCGGCGCGATGCCGAAGAGATGGTCACGCAGGGCCGCGTCACCGTCAACGGCCGCGTCATCAACTCGCCGGCGCTCGACATCACGCCGAACGATGTCGTCACCATCGATGGCAAGCCGTTGCCGGAGCGCGAGCGCACCCGGTTGTTTCTCTACCACAAGCCGCGCGGCCTGATGACGACGCATGACGACCCGGAAGGGCGTCCGACCGTGTTCGACAATCTGCCCGAAGGCCTGCCGCGTCTGATCTCGGTCGGCCGGCTCGACTTCAACACCGAAGGCCTGCTGCTGCTCACCAATGACGGCGGCCTCGCGCGCACGCTCGAATTGCCCGACACCGGCTGGCTGCGCCGCTATCGCGTCCGCGCCCATGGCGACGTCACCCAGGCGCAGCTCGACGAGCTCAAGAACGGCGTCGAGATCGAGGGCGTCAAATATGGCCCGATCGACGCGACGCTGGAGCGCGACCAGGGCGCCAATGTCTGGCTGGTGTTCGCGATCCGCGAAGGCAAGAATCGCGAAGTTCGCAACGTCTGCGCCCATCTCGGGCTCGAGGTGAACCGGCTGATCCGCGTCTCCTACGGCCCGTTCCAGCTCGGCGAGGTCCCCGAGGGTCAGGTCGAGGAGATCAAGTCCCGCGTGCTGCGTGACCAGCTCGGCGACAAGATCATCGAGAAGTCGGGTGCGCAGTTCGACGTGCCGCAGAAGTCTGCCTCGACTGGCGAAGATGGCGCACCGCGCGAGAAGAAGCCCGCCAGCAAGCGCGACGTGATCAACGATCGCAAAGGCCGCCGCGTGCTGGTGCAGCGCACCGGCAGCGAGGAAGCGCGCGAGCGCAACGAGGCCGAGGCGAGCGGCTACGGTCCGCCGCGCCGTCCCAAGCGCGGCTATCACGGCAAGCGCGACCTGACGCCGAAGGAGGACTAGGGTTGCGCGTCGTCGGCGGTCGCTTGAAGGGGCGCAATCTGGCCTCACCGTCCTCGCGCGACATCCGCCCCACGGCGGACCGCCTGCGCGAGTCCGTGTTCAACATCCTCGTGCACGCCTATGAGGATCCGATCCAGGACGCGCGCGTGCTCGATCTCTTCGCCGGCACCGGCGCGCTCGGCATCGAGGCATCCTCGCGCGGGGCGAAGTTCGTGCTGTTCGTCGACAACGGCGCGGAGGCGCGCGCTCTTTTGCGTAACAATGTCGAGTCGCTTGGCCTTGGCGGGGTGACGAAAGTCTATCGCCGCGATGCGGCCGATCTCGGACCGGCGCATCCCGTCGAGCCGTTCTCGCTGGTGTTTCTCGATCCGCCCTATGGCAAGGGTCTTGCGGATAAGGCGCTCGCAAGCTTGCGCGACGGCGGCTGGCTGACGCCGGGTGCGCTGCTCGTTGTCGAGGAAGCAAAGGCTGCGCAGTTCGCGACGCCGGATGGCTTCGAGGAATTGGAGCGGCGCGCGTACGACGACACGGAATTTGTGTTTTTGAAGAGGCCGTAGGATGGGTAGAGCGAAGCGAAACCCATCGTCTCACCGCGTGGCTGGAATTGATGGGTTTCGCTTCGCTCTACCCATCCTACGCGACCGAAACTACCGCCGCCCGAACAGCTTCTCCACATCGGACAGCTTCAGCTCGACATAGGTCGGCCGGCCGTGATTGCACTGGCCGGAGTTGGGCGTCTCCTCCATCTCGCGGAGCAGCGCGTTCATCTCCTCGGGCCGCAGCCTGCGGCCGGCGCGCACCGAGCCGTGGCAGGCCATGGTCGCCGCGACGTGCATCAGGCGGCGCTCCAGCGGCAGCGCCTCGTCCCATTCGGCCATGTGCTCGGAGAGATCGCGGAGCAGCCCGCCCGCATTGGTCTTGCCCAGCAGCGACGGCGTTTCGCGCACCGCGACCGCACCGGGGCCGAAGGATTCGATGGCAAGGCCAAACGACGCCAGTTCCTCGCTGCGTTCCAGCAGGCGCTCGACCGTGGCCTCGTCCATCTCGACGATCTCGGGGATCAAGAGGATCTGCCGCTGCACGCCGTTAGCGGCCAGCGACGCCTTCAGCCGCTCGTAGACGATGCGCTCATGCGCGGCATGCTGGTCGACGATGATCAGGCCGTCGCGGGTTTGCGAGACGATGTAGGTCTCGTGGATCTGGGTGCGCGCGGCGCCGAGCGGACGGTCGACGAGGTCCGTCACCGGCTGCGTCTCGAACCTGATGTCGGCACTGGGCGCGCCGACATCGAACGCAGCCTGCGCGCGCTCGGCAAAGGCGGGTGCGGCCGATCCGTCGAATGTCGGCATCGGTGCGACCGGGGCGGATGGCGAAGCCCGCCAGTCCCAGCTTGCCGGGCGCGGCGTGAAGGCGGGCCGGAACGAGGACAATGCGCTCTCGCCGCTGTTGGCAGCGGTGCGCCGACCTTCGCGCGCGAGCGCCTCCTTCAAGCCGTGCACGATCAGCGCACGGACGAGGCCGGCGTTGCGGAAGCGCACCTCGGTCTTGGCTGGATGCACGTTGGCATCGACCTCGCGCGGATCGAGCGTGACGAACAGCGCCAGCACCGGATGGCGGTCGCGCGGCAGATAGTCGGCATAGGCCCCGCGCACCGCCCCCAGGATCAGCTTGTCGCGCACCGGACGGCCGTTGACGAAGAGATATTGCCCGAGCGCATTCGCCTTGGTCAGCGCCGGCGCTGCGGCATAGCCGGCGACCACGACGCCCTCGCGCTCGGCATGGACCTCGATGGCGTGGCTGCGGAATTCCGCGCCGAGGATGTCGCCGAGCCGTGTCAGCCGCCCGGCGGCGCCGGGTAGCGCCGCGGCCCAGGTCACCGGCGCGCGCTCCTCGCCGGCCAGCGTGAAGGCGACGTCCGGCCGCGCCATGGCGAGGCGCCGCACCACCTCACGGATCGCTTCCGCCTCGGTGCGGTCGGTCTTCAGGAATTTCAGCCGCGCCGGCGTCGCATAGAAGAGATCGTTGACCTCGACGCGGGTGCCATGGGCCAGCGCCGCCGGCATGATCTCCGATTTCTCGCCGCCCTCGACGCTAAGCGCCCAGGCATGCGGCTCGCTGGCATGCCGCGTCGTGATCGAGAGCCGCGCCACGGAGCCGATCGAGGGCAGCGCCTCGCCGCGGAACCCGAGGGTGCGGATCTGGAGCAGGTCCTCGTCGTCGAGTTTGGAGGTGGCATGGCGTTCGACCGCGAGCGCGAGGTCCTTCGCGGTCATGCCGCTGCCGTCGTCGGTGATGCCGATCCGGCGCCGCCCGCCACCGTCGGTGAAGACGTCGATCCGGCTCGCCCCGGCATCGATGGCGTTCTCGACCAGTTCCTTGACCACGCTCGCCGGACGCTCGACCACCTCGCCGGCGGCGATGCGGTTGACGATTTGCTCTGGCAATTGGCGGACGGGCATGGGCTTACGATTTGGATTCGCTGATGACGCTATTCTAGCCCGTGTTGCGTCAAAAGCATGTGCTGGGCAACAGCCGTGTGGCGCCCTGGGGAGAAGGGATGCCTATCGCATTGAAGACATTGGACGTTCGAGAAAATCGTGCATCGGGGGCAGGCCAATCTCGGGTTACCGTCCCGATTGTGAGCTGCCGGGCTGCGGTGTAGCATTGTGAAAAAACGGCAACAGGACGGGAGGACGCCATGTGCCATCTCTTCGCGCATCAGCCCCAACGCGACTACGAATCCCAGACCAGATCCTTGCGGATCGGCGGACACTGCACGTCGATCCGGCTGGAAATGGCGTTCTGGGACACGCTGGAGGAGATCGCGGCCAAGGAGAACATGAGTGTCGGCAAGTTCCTGACCACGCTCTACACCGAGGTGCTCGACCATCACGGCGAGGTCAACAATTTCGCCTCGCTGCTGAGGTGCTCCTGCCTGATCTATCGCTCGAAGACGATGGCGTCGGTGCAGGAGTTCAAGGCGCCCATCCTCGATGCGGCCGAGTAGCCCCGCTGTCATTGCGAGGAGCCCGCGACAAAATTGCGAAGCAATTTTGCGCTGGTGCGACGAAGCAATCCAGAATCTTTCCGCGTCGGCAGTCTGGATTGCTTCGCTTCGCTCGCAATGACGGAGGAGAGAGCGGTTTTCCTATCTCCCCCTCAAATCTCCTTCTTCTGCATCGCCCCGGCGATGTAGTCCGCCTGCCGGATCGCGAGCGCGACGATGGTCAGCGTCGGGTTGCAGGCCGCGCCGCTGGTGAACTGGCTGCCGTCGGAGACGAACAGGTTCTTGACGTCGTGGCTCTGCCCGAACTTGTTGACGACACCGTCGCGCGGCTTCTCGCTCATCCGGTTGGAGCCGAGATTGTGCGTGCTCGGATAAGGCGGCGTGGGATAGGTCACGGTGGCGCCGACGGCGTCATAGACCGCCGCGCCCTGCTTGTAGGCGTGTGCCCGCATCGCGATGTCATTGGGATGATCGTCGTAGTGCACGCTCGCGACCGGCTGTCCGAACTTGTCCTTCACGACAGGATCGAGCGTGATGCGATTGGTCTCCTGCGGCATGTCCTCGCCGACCAGCCACATGCCGGCCATCCTGGGATAACCGTCGAGTGCTGCGGTGAACGGGCGGCCCCAGGCGCCGGGATTGAGGAACGCCGCCATGAAGGGCAGTCCGAGCGACAGCGTCTCCATCTCGTAGCCGCCGACGAAGCCGCGCTTCGGGTTGTTGGCGGCCTCGTCGCGGATGATGCCGGCCATGGTGGTGCCGCGATACATGTGCACCGATTTCTCGAACACGGCGTAGACGCTGCCGGTCATGTGCCGCATGTAGTTGCGGCCGACCTGGCCGGATGAATTGCCGAGGCCGTCGGGGAACATGGTCGAGGCGCTGTTGAGCAGCAGCCGCGGGCTTTCGATCGAATTGCCGGCAACCGCGACGATGCGTGCTTTCTGGCGCTGCATCGCCCCGGTCTCGTCGGCGTAGACCACGCCGGTGACCTTGCCGCTGGCGTCATGCTCGATCTTGACCGCCATGCTGCCGGGACGGACCTCGAGATTGCCGGTCGCCTCGCCCTTGGGGATCTCGGTGTAGAGCGTCGACCATTTCGCGCCGGATTTGCAGCCCTGGAAGCAGAATCCGATCTGCTGGCAGGCGCCGCGGCCGTCGCGCGGCTGGCTGTTGATCGCCATGTTGCCGGTGTGCACGGTCTTGTAGCCGAGCTTCTTCGCGCCGGCCTCCAGCACCTTGAAGTTATTGTTGCCGGGAAGTCCGGGTATGCCGTTGGTGCGGGTCACGCCCATCTTGTTCTCGGCCTTGGCGTACCACGGCTCGATCTCCGCGAGCGTCACCGGCCAGTCCAGCAGGTTGGCGCCGGCAATGTTGCCGTAAGTGCTCTTCACCTTGAACTCGTGCTCGTCGAAGCGCAGCGACGCGCCGGCCCAGTGTGTGGTCGAGCCGCCGACCGCCTTGACGATCCAGGCCGGAAGACCCGAAAAGTCCTTCGCGACACGCCAGTTGCCCGATGTGGTGCGGGCATCGGTCCAGGCCAGCTGGGAAAAACTCTCCCACTCGTCGTTGACGAAGTCCTGGTTCTCGATGCGCGGCCCGGCCTCGAGGATGACCACCTTGACGCCCTTCTGCGCGAGCTCGTTGCCCAGCGTGCCGCCGCCGGCACCGGAGCCGACGATCACCACAGCGCTGGAGTCGTTCAGATCGAATTTTGCCATATGCGTTCTCCTGAACCGTTGGGGTGGCCTTTAGGCCTTGGGCAGCCAGTCGATGTCGGCGAAGCCGCGGTTGATGTAGCCGCCGTGTTCGGCGGAGGAGCCCTCGTAGCCGAACCGCGGCCAGACCTCTTTCTGATTGTAGAGCGAGACGACGAGGTCGCCGCGCACCTTCTGGAAGAAGTCGCTCTGCTCGATCTCCTTCAGCAGCACGACGCGATCGGCTTCCCATGGCACCTCGGCGTAAGGGACCTTGTGGCGATCCCGCGCGTTCTGATCGAGCCGCGTGACGCCGTCGCTGATCAGCGACTTGACGGCGGGATCCTTGGCCGCCTTGCCGTCCCACGGCTTGATTGCGGTGATGTAGTAGCTGTCGCCGAGCACATCGTGCGGATAGATGTCGCGCGCGACCTTCAGCAATGTCTTCATCGTTGCCGGTGACAGCGTGCCGGCCTCATCGGCCCAGGCGCCTTCGATGCTGACGGCGACGCTGGCAGCGACGGCCGCGACCGGCACGGCGGTTGCCGCGCCCTTGAGAAAGACGCGGCGGCTGTGCTTGCTTCGACGATCGACTTCTCTCATGGTTTCCTCCGTTGATTTTGATTTTTTGATTTTGGTTAGTTGAAACGTCCGCCCCGCTGGATCACCTCGATCTTGTAACCATCGGGATCGCTGACAAAGAAAAAGCGCGCCAGCGTCTTGCCGTCGTGCTTGAAGTCGCGCAGCGGCCCAGGCGCAAGCTTCTCGCGTTCGAAGCGGGCATGTTCGGCGTCGAGATCCTCGACCACCACGGCGAGGTGGCCGTAGCCGTCACCGAGCGCGTAAGGCTCCTTGCGATCGAAATTGACCGTCAGCTCCACCTCGAAGGGTGACGACGGATGACGCAGGTAGATCAGGGCAAAATCGGGAAACTTCAGATGGTCGGCGACTTCGAGGCCGAAGGCGCGTCTGTAAAAGTCCAGCGAGCGCGCCTCGTCGAACACGCGGATCATGGAATGAACAGGCTTTGCCATTCAGTTCTGCTCCTTCAGAAAGGCGATGATGGCGGCGCGCGTCTCCGGCTTGGCCTGCCGGTAGACCATGACGACGCCGGGAATGACGGCTTGCGGATTGGTCAGCCAGGCGTCGAGCTTCGTCTCGTCCCAGGCGAAGTCGGCTTTGGCCAGGTTCTCGGAATAGCGGAAGCCGTCGACCTTGCCGGCGGGTCGGCCCACGATCTTGACCAGCGGCGGGCCCTGCCGCATCGGCTCCGACGAGTTGATCGTGTGGCACACCGCGCATTGCTGCTTGAACAGAGTTGCGCCATCCGGCGGCCTTGCGGCCGGCAACGGCATCTGTGCGTCGGCAACCCGCACCACCAGCATCACCGCAGTGCACAATCCCAGCACGACCGCGCGCATCGACAAAAGCCCGCCCATCCACGTCAAATTCAGCGTGCGCAAACTCTAGGCGCCGCCAAACATGCGGTGGTAGTAGCGGGCTGTTTCGGACGGGAACAAAACGTAAAGCGCGCGATGTGCTCGCACCGATCTGCAGTGCGATCGACTGCCGCGATCAATCGTCGAAATGTCCGCCGCGTTTCGACTTGATATCGCTGCGGCGCTTCTTGCCCTCGAGCCGGCGTTGCTTGGAGCCGAAGGTCGGCTTTGTCGCGCGCCGCGGCTTCGGCCGTATCATCGCTTCGCTGAGGATCTCGGTGAGGCGGTCGATCGCATCCTGCCGGTTGCGCTCCTGGGTGCGGAAGCGCTGCGCCTGGATCACGATGACGCCGTCCTTGGTCATGCGCTGGCCGGCGAGACGGGCAAGGCGCAATGCCGCATCCTCCGGCAAGGTCAGCTTGCGGGTGTCGAAGCGCAATTGCGCCGAGGTTGCGACCTTGTTGACGTTCTGGCCGCCGGGGCCCGAGGCGCGAACAAAGCCGATCTCGATGTCGTCCTCGTCGATGACGAGATCGCGGGATATCCGCAGCATGGGAACACCATTCGTGATGTCCGGACATATCCCGGACGCCACCATTCGGCAATGGCACCCATGCGAAACGCAAATGGCCGGGCGAGCCCGGCCATTTCAGGAAACGTTAAGGGACGTCAGTTGGACTTCGTCGCCGGTGCTGCCGCCGGCTGCGCGGCGGCCTGCGGGGCGCGGCCGACGACGACGGTCAGGAGGCCCTGGCCCCAGAGCCGCTTGGAGGCCGCCTTGGCGTCATCGAGCGTCACCGCATCGACGATGGCGTTGCGCTTCTCGATGTAGTCGATCGGCATCTTGTCCTGCTGATATTGCAGCAGCGCCTGCGCCAGCTTGGAGGAGGTGTCGAGCGCCAGCATCTGCGAGCCCTTGAGGTAGGACTTGGCCTCGTCGAGCTCCTTCTGTGTCGGGCCCTCCTCGGCGATGCGGCGCACCTCCTTCTCGATGGCGTCGATGGTGTCGCCGGCGCGGTCTGCGCGCGTGCCGGTATTGCCGATGAAGATCGCCGAATGCTCCATCCAGAGTAGCGATTCGAATACCGAATAGGCCAGCCCGCGCTTCTCGCGGACCTCGTGATAGAGCCGCGAGGACAGGCCGCCGCCGCCGAGAATGTGGTTGACGACATAGGCGGCCATGAAGTTCGGATCGCTGCGCTTCACGCCGGGGCCGCCGAAGGTGATGACGGTCTGCGGCACGTCGAGCGGCACGAAGGCGCGCTGCGGCGGCTTGACCGCCTCGACGTCAGCGACCGGCGTGAGGTTGGCCTTGGCGGGCAGGCTGCCGAAGGTGTGGTCGAGCAGCTTGCCGAGGGTGGCGGCATCGACGTCGCCGACGACCGCGATCTTCAACGTGTCTCTGGCGAGTACGCGGCCGACATAATCCTTCATGTCTGCGACCGTGATGGTCGGCACGCTGTCGAGCGTGCCGTTGGTCTGCCGTCCGTAGGGATGATCGCCGAATGCGACCTCCAGGAATTTGCGGCTCGCCAGCGAGGTCGGGTTGGTGGTCTCGCGGCGCAGGCCCGAGATCACCTGGGAACGGATACGCTCGACGTCGGCGGTGTCGAAATGCGGCGAGGTCAGCGCGCTCCGGAGCAGGTCGAAGGCCTCGTCCTTGTTGTCGCGCAGCATGCGCAGGCTGCCGCGGAAGGTATCGCGGCTGGTGCTGAAATTGAGCTCGATGGCGCGGCGGTCGAGCCGTTCGTGGAAGGTCTTGGAGTCGAGATCTCCGGAGCCTTCGTCGAGGAGGTCGCCGACCAGGTTGGCGACACCCGACTTGTCCCTGGGGTCCTGGGACGAGCCGCCGGCAAAGGAATATTCCATGGCGATCAGCGGCACGGTCGCATCCTGCACGAACCAGGCCTCGATGCCGCCAGGCGAGACCAGGCGCTGGATCTTTGCTGCGGCTTGCGATGGCGAGATGGTCGCGAGCGCAAACGCGGTGCCGGCGGCAAGGGAGAATGCAATGCGTCGAAGGAAGGGATAGGTCACGAACGCTTCTCCTCGCGCTTGGCGGCGGTGGTGTCCTTGATCAGATAGCCCGTCACCGAGCGCTTCTTCTCGAGCCATTTCTGTGCAGCCGTGCGAACCTGTTCGGCGGTGACGGCACGGATGCGGTCGGGCCAGCTTCGGATGTCCTCGATCGACAGCCCCGTCGTCAGCGCGCCGCCATACCAGCGCGCCAGCACGGCCTGGTTGTCCTGCGCGTAGATCGCTTCGGCGATGAGCTGGGTCTTGACCCGCTCCAGGTCCTCGGCGCGGATCGGATTCTGCGCGACGTCGGCAATGACGCCGTCGATCACCTGCTCGACCTCGGCGAAGCTGACACCGGGTTTCGGCGAAGCCGCCACGGCGAACTGGGTCGGATCGAGCGAGATGCTCGAATAGCTGGCGCTGGCCGAGACCGCGAGCGGCTTGTCGACCACGAGCGCGCGGTAGAGATAGGAATTGCTGCCGCTGCCCATCAACTGCGCCAGCACGTCGAGGGCAGCGCTTTCGCCGGCCGCGGCCGTCGTTGCGGAAGGCACGAGATAATAGCGGCGCAGGCTCGGCTGCTCGACGCGCGGATCCGCCAGCGTGACGGAGCGAGGTGCGGCCGGCTCCGGCTCCTGCGGGCGGACGCGGCGTGCCGGGATCGCGGGCTGGGCCGGGATCGAGCCGAAATTGCGTTCGACCAGCGGACGGATGTCGGCGGCCTCGACGTCGCCCGCGATGACCAGGATCGCGTTGTTCGGCGCGTAGAAGCGGCGGTAGAAGGCGAGCGCGTCCTCGCGGTCGAGCTTCTCGATCTCCTGGTGCCAGCCGATCACCGGCCGGCCATAGGGATGATTGAGATAGAGCGCGGCCATGATCTGCTCGTTGAGCCGCGCGTCCGGATTGTTGGCGACGCGCATGTTGTATTCTTCCAGCACGACATCGCGCTCGGGCAGCACGTTCTCGTCCTTGAGGATCAGACCGGTCATGCGATCGGCCTCGAACTCCATCATGGTCGGCAGCTGCTCTTTCGGCACGCGCTGGTAGTAATTGGTGTAGTCGACCGAGGTCGAGGCGTTCTCGTTGCCGCCGACGCGGAGCACGGTCTGGGAGAATTCACCGACCGGATGCTTCTCGGTGCCCTTGAACATCAGATGCTCGAGGAAGTGCGCGAGCCCGGACTTGCCCGGCGTCTCGTCGGCCGAGCCGACCTTGTACCAGATCATCTCGGTGACCACGGGCGTGCGGTGGTCCGGGATCACCACGACCTGCATGCCGTTGCCGAGCGTGAAGCTGGCGGGCGGAGCCGATGTCACCGTGGTCTGGGCGAGGGCCGCGCCGGCCGTCAGGACACTCGTCGAAAGCAGCGCGGCAAGGAGGCAGGCAACCGAACGGTTTGCGGACATCATGATCCCTGGTGAAAGGCCGAGCCCGGACGTCCGGCTCGAAAGGCACGGCATGCTACACCGTGCGGCTGAGGCTTCGCGTCACGAAGCAGAGAACTCAACCCGGTGGCAAGTTACTGATAGGCAATTTATGGGCCTCAACCGGCGAGCCTCGGCCGCCGGCGACAGGTTCTTCTCGCAGCACGCTGCACCAGGCAGGGAGCGCTATTGCTCCTTGTCCTTGCCCGACATGATGTCGAAATAGGTCTTCTTCGTATTGTCCTTGCCGGCGCCATAGGCGTAGTTCGGCGACGGTGTCTGGTATCCTGGCGGGGGCTCGACCAGAGACGAGCGCGGCGGCTCGGTGGTGAATTGCTTGGCTTCGGACCCACCGCCGACGCCCCTCATCATGTTCCAAAGGCCACCGGTATAGCCGAGCTCGGCATTGCTGAGCGACGGGTTGCCGTTGGTGCCTGGCTGGATCGGATCGTTGGTCGTGCGCTCCGGTGCGGCCACCTGGCCGGCCTTCATCTCGGCAGGCGTCAGAGGCCGTGCGGCCTGCCAGTTTTCCGTTTCCTTGGTGGCCTTCTTGCGCGCGGCGATGGCTTGCTTGCGGCGCTTTTCCTCGGGGTCCTTAGGCCAGTTCGGCGCGACCTTGGCCTGGGTCGCGGGCGGCGGCAAATCGAGCTTGGGCGGCACCACCAGCGGCGAACGCTCGCGGTATTCGATGCCGGGCTTTTCCATGCTCTTGGCGCCGATGCCGGACATCAGATTGTCGATGATCTTCTCTTCGAAGGTCATCCCGTCATCGTCCTCGTCGTCGTCACCGGCGCGCACCGGGCCGGCCGACATGACGAGACCGATGCCGAGCATGACAGCGGACAATTTCAACGCCCGCCAGAACCCCGCTTTGGGGCCTCGAACCATCGAACCGCTGGTCTTCGAGCTGCGCATTACTGTACCTGTTCCATATTGTGGCAGATAGCTGCTCTTTGCCGCTCAAACGCGGCCAATCCTCGCAAAAAGCAAGGTTCCACCTGCCAGCCCGTATCGGCCGGGATCAGGGCGCTTTTGCGGCGGGTACCCCCAGGAAGGAATCATACAATAGCCCCGCCACCCCGACAACGATGGCTACGTCCGCGAGGTTAAACACGTACCAATTATAGGTATTTCCGCCGATCTCGAGATGGAACAGGGCGAAATCGACCACCGCGCCATAGGCGAAGCGATCGATGCCGTTGCCGATGGCGCCGCCGATGATCAGGCCAAGCGCGACCGTCGCCAGCAGGGTGTGCGAGCGGGCCATCCAGATGGCGAGGGCGACCACGGCCACGGCCTTGACCGCCATCAGCCCGATCTGGGCGGCCTGGCTGTCGTTCTGGAGCCAGCCGAAGCTGATGCCGATGTTCCAGGCCAGCACCAGGTCAAAGAACGGCATCACCTTCACCACGCCGCGGCGGGCGAGGTCGAACACGTTCAGCAGCCAGAGCTTCGAGGCCTGGTCGGCCACGAGCGTGACCATTGCCGCGAGGATGCCGGCGCGGAGTGGGGCCATAGCCGGGCTCAGGCCACCACCCCGAGCGCCTTCCATTCGCGCAGCGCCTTGGCGTCGCGCGGGGTGACGTCGGGATATTCGGGGTCTTCGCCGACCGTCGGCGAAATCTTCCAGGAGCGGGCGCATTTGGTGCCGACCGCCTTCTCGACCACGACCGCGACACCGGGCACGGCATCGAGACGGAACGCCGATGCCGGCGCCTCACCCTCGCGGACCTCGTAGTTCGAGGTGATGCAGATCTCGGCGAGGTCGATGTCGAACAGCGTCGCCAGCATGTCGCGCTCGGCGACATAGATCACCGGCGAGGCCTCCAGCGACGAGCCGATGTTCTTGGCCGCACGCTCGAGCTCGAGCGCACCGGTGACGACGCGGCGGACGTTGCGAATGATCTCCCATTTCGCGGCGAGCCTTGCGTCACGGAATTGTTCGAGGCCCTCGGGGAAGAGGGTCAAATGGACGGAAGGCGCCGCATCCGGCCGGAACATCCGCCAGGCCTCGTCGGTCGTGAAGCTGAGGATCGGGGCGAGCCATTTCAGGATGGCGTCGCACAACAGGTCGATCGTGGTGAGCGCTGCCTTGCGCGCCACCGAGGACGGCGGATCGCAATACAGCGTGTCCTTGCGGATGTCGAAATAGAACGCGGACAGCTCTGAGTTCATGAAGGCCGAGAGGCTCGCGACGACGGTCTTGTAGTCGAACGCGGCGTAGGCCTTGCGAATGTTTTCGGCATGGCCGGCCAGTTCGTGCAGCATCAACCGCTCGAGCTCGGGCATCTCGGCATGGGCGACCTTCTCGCTCGGCTTGAAGTGATGCAGCGTTCCAAGCATCCAGCGCGTGGTGTTGCGCAGCTTGCGATAGGTCTCGATGGTGTTCTTCAGGATCTCCGGGCCGATGCGCTGGTCGTCGGCATAGTCGGTCGCGCAGACCCACAGGCGCAGGATGTCCGCGCCCGAATCCTTGATCACCTTCTGCGGCTCGACGGTGTTGCCGATCGACTTCGACATCTTGCGGCCGTTCTCGTCGAGCGTGAAGCCGTGGGTGAGCACGATGTCGTAGGGCGCGCGGCCGCGCGTGCCCGCGCTTTCCAGCAGCGAGGAGTGGAACCAGCCGCGATGCTGGTCGCTGCCTTCCAGATACATCACGGTGTCGCTGCCGCCGTCGACCTTGCGGACGATGTTGCCGAGCTGCGGGAAGTTCTGGCGATCCTCAAGCACGAAGGCGTGCGTAGAGCCGGAATCGAACCAGACGTCGCAGATGTCGTCGATCTTCTTCCAGTCTTCGCTCGCGCGGGACCCGAGGAAGCGCTCGCGGGCGCCGTCCATGTACCAGGCGTCGGCGCCTTCCGTCATGAAGGCTTCGGCGATGCGTTGGTTGACGATCTCGTCCTGCAGGATCTCGGCCGAACCGTCGCTCTTCTCGCGCACGAACACTGCGATCGGCACGCCCCAGGCGCGCTGGCGCGAGATCACCCAGTCCGGACGATTGGCGATCATGCCGTTGATGCGGTTCTCGCCCGACGGCGGCACCCATTGCGTGACCGAGATCGCGTGCAGCGCGCGGGCGCGCAGCGTGTCGCCCTTCTTCGCGTGCCCGTCATCGCTGATGTCCTTGTCCATCGCGATGAACCATTGCGGCGTGTTGCGGAAGATCACCGGTTTCTTCGAGCGCCATGAATGCGGATATTGGTGCTTGAGGCGGCCGCGCGCGAGCAGCTTGCCGGCCTCGATCAGCGCCTTGATCACGGCCTCGTTGGCATCGCCCTTCTCGCCCTTGTCGGTGAGCACGCGCTTGCCGGTGAAGCCGGGGGCATGGTCGGTGAGGGCGCCGTTTTCGTCGACCGTATAGGGGATCGTGGTGTTGATGCCGCGCGCATCCAGTTCGCGCGCATTGGTCATCCAGACATCAAAGTCTTCGCGGCCGTGACCTGGCGCGGTGTGCACGAAGCCGGTGCCGGTGTCGTCGGTGACGTGATCGCCGGGAAGCAACGGGACCGTGAATTCGTAGCCGCCGCCGGTGCCTTTCAGCGGATGAGCGCATTCGACCGCATCGAGCGTGTCGGCCGGGATGTCGCGCACCTTCTTGTAGGCGGTGACGCGGGCCTGCTTGAACACGCTTTCGGCCAGCGCATCCGCCAGGATCAGCAGATCGCCGTTCTTGGCCCAGTTATCCGCAGGCGCGTCGGTGACCTCATAGAGGCCGTAGCCGATCTTCGGCGAGAACGAGATCGCGCGGTTGCCCGGCAGCGTCCACGGCGTGGTGGTCCAGATCACGACGCTGGCCGAGGCGAGCGCGCCGTGGGCCGGCGAGGTGACCGGAAACTTCACCCATACCGTGTCGGAGGTGTGGTCCTCATACTCGACCTCGGCCTCCGCAAGCGCGGTCTTCTCGACCACGCTCCACATCACCGGCTTGGAGCCGCGATAGAGCGTGCCGTTGGCTGCGAACTTCATCAGTTCGCGGGCGATTTGCGCTTCGGCCGGATAGCTCATCGTCTGATAGGGATGGTCCCAGTCGCCGATGATGCCGAGCCGCTTGAATTCCTCGCGCTGCACGTTGATCCAGTGCGTCGCATAGGCGCGGCACTCTTTCCGGAACGCCACCATCGCGGCGGAGTCGCGGAAATCCGGCTTCTGCTTGCCCTTGGAGCGGTAGTTCTCCTCCTCGATCTTCCATTCGATCGGCAGGCCGTGGCAGTCCCAGCCGGGCACGTAATTGGAGTCGAAACCGAGCATCTGCTGGCTCTTGGTCACGACGTCCTTGAGGATCTTGTTCAGCGCGTGCCCGATATGGATGTTGCCGTTGGCGTAGGGCGGGCCGTCATGCAGCACGAACTTGGCGCGGCCCTCGGCTTCCTTGCGGAGCTTGTCGTAGAGGCCGATGTCGTTCCAGTATTTCAGGATCTCCGGCTCGCGCTGCGGCAGGCCGGCGCGCATCGGGAATTCCGTCTGCGGCAGGAACAGGGTTTTCGAATAGTCCTTGGCGTCGGATTTTTGGGCGTCGGACTTTTGCGGCTTTTCGGACATGAGGCTGACTGGCTCGGAATGGCGCGGAAACGGATGGCGATGCGGAATCGCGGGGCGGAACGACGAAATCCCGGTCTTGCGCCGAGCCGAAAGCTCAGGCGGAAGCCGGGCCGCTAATCCCTATGATGCGCCGCGCAAACATGGGCTCTCCATAGCAGCCGGAAGGGGGAAGCGCAAAGGTCCGGCGGGCCGGTCTTTCGGTCTCAACCGACGGCGCCAAGCCGCGGAAAGGCGTCCGGGGCGGCGGCCAGGATGGCGCGGGCGCGGATGGAATCGTCATCCATCTGGCGGATCAGGGCCTCCAGATTGTCGAATTTCAGCTCCTCGCGGATGAAGCCGACGAAGGCACAATCGAGTGCCTGCCCGTAGAGGTCGCCCTTGAAGTCGAACAGGAAGATTTCCAGCAGGGGCGCGCCATTATCAAAGGTCGGGCGGCGGCCGAAGCTCGCCACCCCGTCCAGCCTCTCGGCGCCGCGCCCGACCCGCACCGCGTAGATGCCGTGCTTGAGGCCGCAATTGGCATCGAGGCGGATGTTGGCGGTGGGATAGCCGAGGTCGCGGCCGCGCTTTTCGCCGTGGATCACCTCACCGGTGATGAACCAGGGGGCGCCCAGCATGGTGGTGGCCTCGTCGATCTGGCCTTCGGCGAGCGCGATCCGGATGGCGCTGGAGGAGACCGGCCGCTCGTCGATGTCGACATGCGGCTGCACGTCGACCTCGATACCGAGCCGGGGTGCCTCGTCGGCCAGCAGGCTCGGCGAGCCGACCCGCCCCTTGCCGAAATGGAAGTCGTAGCCGACCGCTATGCCGCTGACGCCGAGGCGTCCGATCAGGTCATGGTGAATGAAATCTTGCGCACTGGTGCCGGCCCTCGCCTTGTCGAAGGTCATGACCACGGCGCCGGCAAGCCCGGTACCGGCCAGCAGCCGCAGCTTCGCCGGCTCGTCCGTCAGGCGGAATTGCGGGGTGTTCGGGCTGAAAAACCGGCGCGGATGCGGCTCGAAGGTCAACGCCAGCGCAGGGCGGCCATGCGATCGGCCCATTTCCAGGGCCGCCGCGATCACCGCGCGATGGCCGAGATGAACACCGTCGAAATTGCCCATCGCGACCACGGCGCCCCTTAAAATCGCGGAATCCGGCGTGGAGTCGCGAATAACGGTAAAATGCGGGGCCATCAGGGGAATTCTCGAAGCGGCAGGACCGGCCCGGACCGTGGCTTGTCCGGCCGGATGAAGTCAAGCGGGAGGGGGCGGGCGCATTGAATGCGATTTCAGTCCTTCGAGGGCGCCCGCGATTAACGCGCTGTTTAACGCCTTGGTGCTAGTTCTTGAAACGTGGAACCGCGGGGCTAGAGCTGGCGGGTCCGATTGTAACATTCCTGGTTTGCGTTGGGGGAGTCGAGATGGCGGTTGATTTGTCGATGTCGGTTCTGGTGGTTGACGACTACAGCACCATGATCCGTATCATCAGGAATCTGCTGAAGCAGCTTGGCTTCGAGAATATCGATGATGCCAGCGATGGTTCGGCGGCGCTGAACAAGATGCGCGGCAAGAAGTATGGCCTCGTGATCTCCGACTGGAACATGGAGCCGATGACGGGCTACGATTTGCTGCGCGAAGTGCGCGCGGATCCGAACCTCGCCACCACGCCCTTCATCATGATCACGGCCGAATCGAAGACCGAGAACGTGATCGCCGCCAAGAAGGCCGGCGTGAACAACTACATCGTCAAGCCGTTCAACGCGGCGACGCTGAAGACCAAGATCGAGGCGGTCTTCCCGGACATGGCGAGCGCGTAAGCGCGCTCCCCTCCGAACAAAATCCTCTATCAGGATCGTCATGCCCGGGCTTGTCCCGGGCATCCACGTTCTTGTGCACGCGTGGTGGGACGTGGATGGCCGGGACAAGCCCGGCCATGACGGCGTCTATCGCCAGGCGATTGGTCCAAGCGCGGCAGCGTGCCGCGCTACGGCCGCATCACCACTTCAATTCGCGCATCAGCGCCTTCGGCGGGTGGCCGAACAATTCCATCACCGATGTCGGGTCGAGCTGGTCGAGGCCCTCGAACTCCTCGGCATGGATGCCGCGGGTGACGAACAGGCAGTCGATGCCGAATTCGCGCGCGCCGGTCAGGTCGGTGCGGACGGAATCACCGATCGCCAGCACCTTTTTCCGGTCGATTGGGTGGCCCTGGCGCTCGCCGGCGAGCGCCATCGCACGCTCGTAGATCGGCCGGTGCGGCTTGCCATAGAAGATCACCTCGCCGCCGATCTCGCGATAGAGTTCGGCAATCGCGCCGGCGCAATAGATCAGCCGGTCGCCGCGTTCGACCACGATATCAGGGTTGGCGCACACCAGAGGCAGTTTGCGTTCGCGCGCCTGCAGCATCATGCCGCGATAGTCTTCCGGCGTCTCGGTCTCGTCGTCAAAGGGGCCGGTGCAGACGATGTAGTCGGCCTCTTCCAGCGGCGCCGTCACCGCATCGAGGCCGCGATAGATCGAGTTGTCGCGCTCTGGCCCGAGCCAGAACATCTTGCGGCCGGGATGCTCGGCGACATAGAGCCGCGTCAGGTCGCCCGACGAGACGATGGCGTCATAGGCCTCGTCCGCGACGCCGAGCTTGCGGAGCTGCCGCTGTACCGAATCGGCCGGGCGTGGCGCGTTGGTGATCAGGATCACCGTACCGCCACGGCTGCGATAGGTGTGCAGCGCCTCGCAGGCTTCGGGGAAGGATTCCAGGCCGTTATGGACCACGCCCCAGATGTCGCTGAGCACGACGTCCACACCGCCCACGAGCTCGCGCAGGCTTTCGGCAAAATGCAGCGTGGTCATGATGCGCGCGGCCGATCAGATACGCCGCGCGAGCGCCGCGCTGCCGGTGGTGATGCGTTGGGCTGGAGGTGCTGAAGACGTCGTCGCACCTGGGCTGGGGGGAGCGGAGCCATTGAATCCCTGGGTGTCCTGCGCCTGGTTCGGCGCGGCTCCGCCGGTAGCAGATGCCCCTTCCGGCCGCAATGGCCGGGGCGGCGCGAACAGGAAGCCCTGGCCGAACCGCACGTCATAGTCGAGCAAATCGACCACCGCGCGCTCGCCTTCGATGCGCTCGGCGATCAGGTCGATGCCGAAGCGGCCGAGCAGATCGGAGAGGTCGGAGGGGTGGATGTCCGAGGTCGAGGCTTGCCTGGGGTCGAGCAGGAGCGAGGCCGGCACCTTGATGAAGCGCACGCCGCGGTCGGCGAGCTCGCGCGGCTCGATGCGCAGATCGGTGACGTGGTCGATCGAGAAGCGGAAGCCGCGCTGGGCGAGCGCTGCGAGATTCTCGGTCTCGGCCGGGCCGAGATTGCGGAAGGTCGATTGCTTGAATTCCAGCACCAGCGACGGCGCCAGCGCCCGGTTGGCTTCGAGGAAGTCGAGGCACTGCGCGAAGCTGGTCGAATTGCCGAGCGTGGAAGCCGCGACGTTGCAGAACACGCCGACATCCTTGTTGCGCACCATCAGGCGGCGCAGCACTTGCACGCAGCGCAACATCACCATGTTGTCGATGCGCCCGATCAGCCCCGAGGCCTCGGCGATGCTGATGAACTCCTCGGCGGCAATCAGCTGGTCGCGCCCATCACGCACCCGCGTCACCGCCTCGTAGAACCGCACCTTGCGCTGCGGCAGCGTCACCATCGGCTGCAGGAAGATGTCGATGCGATTCTCGTCGATCGCGTTGCGCAGCGTCGCCAGCATCTGGGTCTGGTTGCGTCCGTTGACCGTCTGGACTGCGTTGGCAGTCTTGGTCTGAACGGCTGGCGGTGTCGGCTGCGGCGCCGGTACGGGAATTGGCGGCGGGGCGGCGGGGCTCTCCTCGAAGGGCGCAGCCAGGTCGATCGGCGCTTCCGGTTCCGGCTTCGCGACCGGGGCGGGAGAGGGGGGCGGCGGGGCGCCGGCCAGGAGATCTTCGTGAGCCGACACGGTGGTCGCGAGCTGCCTGACCAGCCCGCCGAGCTCGTTGATCTCGCCGACCACAGACTGAATGCGGTCGGTGTTGGTCGAGTTGGACGAGGCGATGCGCCCCTCGATCGCAGCCAGCCTCCGGCCGAACTCGGCGACCTGGCGGGCGAGGTCGGCGGTACCGCGCGACAGGTCGGCAATCTGGCCGCCGACGTCGTTGCGATCGCGCAGCCGCATCGACACCGCGTTGTAGAGGATCAGGAAGGTCAGCGCGGTCAGCGCCACGATCGCGGATTCGGTTCCGTTGATGCCGGCGACCGAGTAGAGGACAAGCCCGAGCGAGGCCGCGACCAGAACCATGCAGATGGCGATGAAGATCGTCGAAATGCGAATCATGCCGCGCGTTACGCCTCAAAGAGCTGACTGCCTCACCCCGGGAAAACACGGGCCGCTGTGCGAACCCGTCGCGCCTCATGCTTCCCCAAGCGGCATGACCCTAACATCATTGTTGATTCGAGGGGATAGCGGCCTCTGTAAGGCTTATGTCAGTAAAGCCGGCGCAAGCAGCGCTCGCGGTCGGGAGCATCGCGATGGTCGGACGAACGGACGGCGGCAATCTCGTTGGCGGCGAATCGTCGGTTTCGCCGGGCGCTTGAGGGCAGCGGCTGCCGAGCACAATTCCCTGCCCTCGGCTCCCGCGGGGAAATCAAGGCAGTCTCAGCGTAAAATAACGCCGCTCTCAAGGCCAGCGAGCCCCATGCGCCCTATCGTCCCGGCGTTTTCAACCGCAGGAGAATTGCCATGTCGACATCCGCAGCGCTCAAGCCGGCCCCCGCCCAGCCCGATCTCGCCGCCGTGAAGCAGCGCCAGCAAGGCGCCTGGTCGTCCGGCGACTACGCCGTCGTCGGCACCACCTTGCAGATCGTCGGCGAGCAGCTCTGCGAGGCGCTGGACCTGCGCGCCGGCAGCAAGGTGCTGGACGTCGCCGCCGGCAACGGCAATGCGACACTGGCGGCGGCGCGGCGCTGGTGTGACGTCACATCCACGGACTACGTGCCGGCGCTGCTCAAGCGCGGACAGGAACGCGCGGCGGCGGACCATCTGACGGTCGAATTTCGCGAGGCGGATGCCGAGGCGCTGCCGTTTGCCGATGCCAGCTACGACGTCGTCGTTTCGACCTTCGGCGTGATGTTCACGCCCGACCAGGACAAGGCAGCCTCCGAGCTTGCGCGGGTCTGCAAATCCGGCGGCAAGATCGGCCTCGCCAGCTGGACGCCGCAGGGTTTCATCGGCCAGCTCTTCAAGACCATCGGCAAGCATGTGGCGCCGCCGGCGGGTGTGAAGTCGCCGGCCCTGTGGGGGACGCAGGCACGGCTCGAGGAGATGTTCATCACCAAGGCCACGGAGATATCAACCGAACCGCGCATGTTCGTGTTCCGTTATCGCTCGCCGGAGCACTGGCTCGATGTCTTCAAATCGTACTATGGACCGATGCTGAAGGCTTTCGCCGCGCTCGACGAGACCGGCCAGGCGGCCCTGCGTCGCGATCTCATGACACTGCTGGGCGAGTTCAACCATGCCGACGACGGCACGGTGGTCGTGCACAGCGAATATCTGGAAGCCGTCATCACCAGGCGCTGAGGGCGGAGTTCGGTCAGGCCGGACGATCTCCGGCCTGACCACAGGCTCAGGGCGCCATTTTGGCCTCCCGTTCGATCTCCGAGTTCAGCTCGGCGCCGAACATGATGACGATGGCCGACATCCACATCCACATCATCAGGCCGATCGCCGCGCCGAGCGAGCCGTAGGTTGCGTTGTAGTTGGCGAAGGCCGACAGATACCAGGAGAGCAACGCCGAGCCGGCGATCCAGAGCAGGGCGGCCGTCACCGCGCCGACGCTCAGCCATTGCCAGCGCGGTGCGTCGCGGCTGGACGCGAAGCGATAGAGCATGGCGAGTGCCGCCAGTAGAATGATGAGCAGCAGCGGCCAGCGCGCGAGCGCGGCGATCAGCTTGCTTTCGGGCGCGATGCCGATGTGATCGAGCGCGAGCGGAAAGGCCACGACGGCGCCGACCATCAGCAGAAGCGCGGCGATGCCGCCGACCGTGAAGGCCAGGGACATCAGGTTCAGCTTGATGAAGCCGCGCTTCTCGCGCGCCTCATAGGCGACGTTGAGGGCGTCGAAAATGGATTTGACGCCGGCATTGGCGCTCCAGACCGCGAGCATGAGGCCGAGCAGGAAGGCGGCACCGAGCGCCGTATTGCCGTTCGAGACCACGCGCGCGACCTGGTCCTCGACGATCTGGAATGCGCCCTCGGGCAGCATCATCGCGAGGCTCTGGAGGTTGGCGCTGATCGTCGAGGGATCGGCGAACAGGCCATAGGACGAGACCAGCGCGGTCACGGCGGGAAAGATCGCGAGCAGGCCGAAAAAGACGACGCCTCCGGCGGTCGCGAGCAGGCGATCGTCGTCGATGCGCCGGTAGGTGCGCCGGAAGATCTCCTTCCAGCCGGCCCAGGGAATTGCGAAAGGGCTTTTCGAGTGGCGGCCGTGATCGGGCCGGCTCGTCGCTTGCGTCACGCTGGTTCTCGGCGCGTTTTGCAAGGCGCCGGACTTGATGAGGCCGGACTCCTGAAAATAGCGCTCGGCAGTCAGCACCAGAACAGCCGTGGCGGCAATCAGCAGCCAGCTGTCGAACTGCTCCGACCGCCGCGCCGGCACCTCAAGCGTCCAATCCGTGTCCATGCCGCCTGCGGCGCGCGGCCGTGAAGCCGATCAGCCCGACGGCCGCGAGCATCAGGCCAAGCTGCACGGGCCGGTTGGTCCGCGTCGGCGACGTGCTGCCGCCATGGCGGCGTTCATCCGGCCCGAGCGGCACCAGGGGAATCGCGGTCGCAACCTCCTTCACCGCTTGCTGGACCGTTCCGCGCGGAATCCGCGGGGTGGCGATCGCAACGCGCATCCGGCTGGCGAGCGGCACGATCGGCCGGGTTTTGCGCTTCATCTGCGCCATCGCTGCTCCGGCGCAGGTCGCAGCCAGCACCAGCAGCACGGCCGCGACGGCGCCAAAACCCCAGAATTGTCCATAGGTGATGGCAACCCAGCGGTACATCGCGATCAGGCCGACAAAGGAGGTCGCGATCAGGAACAGCCCGGCCGCCGCATACAATGCCGCCGCGACCGCATAGGACGTAGCGTGCCCGGTGGCCTGGTTGGTGCGGTCGCGCAAGTAGGACTGGGCTGCCCGCTTGAGATGGTTGAGTTTCAGCGCCATGCCGGCGCGCAGCAATTCGCCCGATGGCGCGAGCATGCGGATATCCTCCGAAAACGAGAACTTCGTCCCGGGATGAACGTGGCGGAATTTGACTTGTTCCGCCGGAGCTCGATTGTCGGGACGGATCAGCCGAGATCGGCGGCCGCGATCCAGAACACCTCGCCCTCGGACTCCTCGGTGTCGAGCCAGAGCAGCGGCAGTTCCGGAAATGCCTCGTCGATCAATTCGCGGCCGCGGCCGATCTCGCAGAGCAGTCCGCCATCCGGCGTGAGGTGGTCGGGTGCGTCGTGCAGGATGCGGCGCACCACGTCGAGACCGTCGGCGCCGCCGTCGAAGGCGAGCTTCGGCTCGGCCCGGCATTCCGGCGGCAGCGCGGCCATGCCCTCGGCATCGACGTAAGGCGGGTTGGTAATGATCAGATCGTATTTGTTGTCGCCGAGCGGGGCGAACAGATCGCCGCGGTGGAGCGTGATCCGCTCGTCGAGCCCGTGTTCGCTGACATTGCGCGCGGCGACTTCGAGCGCGCCCTTGGAGATATCGACGGCGTCGATCGTCGCGTTCGGGAAATGATGCGCGGCGAGGATCGCCAGGCACCCCGAGCCGGTGCAGAGGTCGAGCACGCGCTCGACACCCGTAGGATCGTCGACCAGGGACCCCATTTCGCCGTCGCCGCCGAAATGCGACTCCAGCAGCTCGCCGATGAAGGAGCGCGGAACGATGACGCGCTCGTCGACATAGAAGGGCAGGCCGCGCATGTAGATCTTGTTGACGAGATAGGCGGCCGGTTTGCGCGTGGTCACGCGTTTATGGATGAGGTCGAGAAGCGTCTTGCCTTCCGCCGTCGTGACGCAGGCATGGGCAAAGATCTCGAACTGGTCGGGGTGCAGGTGCAGGGCCTCGCAAACCAGGAAGACGGCTTCGGCGACCGGATCCGTCGTGCCGTGCGCAAAGGCGAGCTTGGCCTCGGTGAAGCGGCTCACCGCATAGCGGACGAAATCGATCAGCGTGAGCAGCTCGCCGCGGCCGACCTTCGCGAGTTTCGGGGCGGCGCGGCCGCGCACGGTCTTCTTGGATGCTCTTGCCATCAGGATCGGGTCCAGCGTGCGGCGGCCTCGTCGTCACGGGCGTGGGCCTCGACCCAGCCGGTGCCGGTGGCGCTCTCTTCCTTTTTCCAGAACGGCGCGTTGGTCTTGAGATAGTCCATCAGGAACTCGGCGGCCTGAAACGCCGCCTGGCGGTGCTGCGAGGCGGTGAGCACCAGAACGATGTTCTGGCCGGGCATGAACCGCCCGACGCGATGGATCACCGTGACGCCGTTGAGCGGCCAGCGCGATGTCGCTTCGTCGGCATGGCGCTTGATCTCTTCCTCCGCCATGCCGGGGTAATGTTCGAGCGTCAGCGCCGCGATCTTCGCGCTGTCCTCGTCGCCGCGGCAGATGCCGGAGAAGCTGACGACGGCACCGATGTCGGTGCGGCTTTTGGTCAGGACCGCGATCTCGCGCGCGATGTCGAAATCGTCTTCCTGGATGCGGATGGTAACGGGGCAGGATGTGGCAGTGGATGTCATGGCCTAGCCGCCGGTCATCGGCGGGAAGAACGCGATCTCGCGGGCGCCGGCGATGGCGGCGTCCGACTTGACGTGGGTGTGGTCGATCGCGGTGCGGATCACCTTGGGCTTCTCGAAGGCATAAGCGTAAGCCTCGCTCCGGCCGGACAGCCAGGCGATCAGCTCCTCGACGGTACGCACGGTCGCGGGCGGCTCGATCGTCTCCTCGGCCTTGCCGACGCGCTCGCGCACCCAGGCGAAGTACTTCACCTTCATGCCTCATCCTCCTTGATGAGGTGATGGATGCCGGAGCTGAAATAATCGTAACCGGTGTACATGGTGAGGATCGCCGAGGCCCACAGCAGCACCAGCCCGATCATCGAGACGATCGGCATCACCTCGTCGCCGGCCGGACCGGCGATCAGGAAGCCGATGGCGACGAGCTGGACGGTCGTCTTCCACTTGGCAAGCTTGGTCACCGGAACGCTGACGCGCAGCGCGGCGAGGTATTCGCGCAGGCCCGAAACCAGGATCTCGCGGCACAGGATCACGATCGCGGCCCATAGTGACCAGCCGTGGATGATGCCGTCCGCGGCCAGCATCAGCAGGCAGGAGGCGACCAGCAGCTTGTCGGCGATCGGATCGAGCATCCGGCCGAACGCCGATTGCTGATTCCATATCCGGGCGTAATAGCCGTCGAGGTAATCGGTCACTGCTGCCGCGATGAAGATGGCGACCGCCACCCAGCGCAGCCACAGCGGCTGGTCCAGAATCGATTGCGCGTAGATGCACCCGACCACGACCGGGATCGCGGCGATCCGGCCATAGGTCAGGATGTTCGGGAGGGACATCGCGCGGCTGTTCGTCCCTCGTGTCGTGGCGATGTTCATCCGTCCTACCAATACCGCTGGTGCCTGAAGGTCAACTGTCCAGCTCCCAAATGGGGTGCGGGATGCGACGACCATATGACCGCGGCTCCCTTGAGTTCACCCCGGCTGGGGATGGAAATAGTCGAAAATCCTGCGCGCGCTCTCGGCGCTCACCCCCGGAACCTTGCCGAGATCGACGATCGAGGCCCGTTCGATCTCCTTCAGGGTTCCGAAATGATGCAGCAAGGCACGTTTGCGTGACGGGCCGATGCCCGGAATCTCCTGCAAGCCGGCCTCGCGAATGTCCTTCTTGCGCAGCTTGCGGTGCGAACCGATGACGAAGCGGTGGGCCTCGTCGCGTAGCCGCTGGATGAAATAGAGCACGGGATCGCGCGGCTCCAGCTTGATCGCCTCGCGCTCGGGCATGAACAGGGTCTCGCGGCCGGCATCCCGGTCCGGCCCCTTGGCGACCGACATCAGCGACACCTGGGTCAGGCCGAGATTTGTGAAGATCTCCCGGACCGCATTGAGCTGGCCGCGACCGCCGTCGATGATGACGAGATCGGGCCATTGCGGGAAATCGTCGTCCTTCGCTTTGGCCGCAGCTTCCTCGGGCGGGTTGATCAGGCGCTTGAAGCGGCGCTCCAGCACTTCGCGCATCATCGCGAAGTCGTCGCCCGGCGTGATCCCTTCGGACTTGATGTTGAACTTGCGGTACTGGTTTTTCACGAACCCATCGGGGCCGGCGACGATCATGGCGCCGACCGCGTTGGTGCCCTGGATGTGGCTGTTGTCGTAGACCTCGATGCGCTTGGGGGAATGCGGCAGGCTCAGCGTCGTGGCGATGGCGTCGAGCAGGCGGCTCTGGGTCGCGGTATCCGCGAGCTTGCGGCCCAGCGCCTCGCGCGCATTGGTCAGCGCGTGGGTGACCAGCTCCTTCTTCTCGCCGCGCTTGGGCGTCGTGACCTCGACCTTGTGGCCGGCCTTGATCGACAGCGCATTGGCCAGCAGCTCGCTCTCCTCGATCTCGTGCGAGAGCAGGATGTGCTTCGGCGGCGGCTTGTCGTCGTAGAACTGGGCGAGGAAGGACCCGAGCACCTCTTCCGGCGTGTAGGTCTTCTCCGCCCGCGGGAAATAGGCGCGGTTGCCCCAGTTCTGTCCGGTGCGGAAGAAGAACACTTCGACGCAGGAGAAGCCGCCTTCCTGGTGGATGGCGAACACGTCGGCTTCTTCCACCGTACGCGGATTGATGCCCTGCTGCGACTGGATCGCCGATAGCGCGGCGAGGCGGTCGCGGTAGAGCGCCGCGCTTTCGAATTCGAGCTCGCCCGAGGCCTTTTCCATTTCGCCCGCGAGCTCCTTCTTCACCGCCTGGCTCTTGCCGGACAGGAAGTCGGTCGCCTCGCGCACCAGCGTCGTGTAGCCGGGGAAGTCGATTTCGCGGGTGCAGGGACCGGCGCAGCGGCGGATCTGGTAGAGCAGGCAGGGTCGGGTGCGGCTCTCGAAGAAGGAGTCGGTGCAGGAGCGGATCAGGAACGCGCGCTGCAGCGCGGTGATGGTGCGGTTGACGGCACCGGCGGAAGCGAACGGGCCGAAATAGCGGCCGGGCCGCGACTGGGCGCCGCGGTGCTTGAGGATCTGCGGCGCCCAATGGTCGCCGGTGATCAGGATGTAGGGAAACGACTTGTCGTCGCGCAGCTGCACGTTGAAGCGCGGCCGGAGCTGCTTAATGAGGTTGGCCTCGAGCAGCAGCGCTTCGGTCTCGGTCGTGGTCGAGATGATTTCCACGGTCACGGTAGCGGCGATCATGCGCAGGATGCGCGCCGGCTGCGGCGCACTTTGGCGCGCATAGTTCGACAGGCGCTTTTTGACGTTCTTGGCCTTGCCGACATAGAGCACGTCGGCATTCGCACTGAGCATGCGATAGACGCCGGGCGAGGTGGGGGCGAGCCGGACCGCGCGCTCGATCGCCTCATGGCCCGTCGCCAGCGGCTCCTCGCCGACCGCGCCGCTCTCCTCCAGGATGTCCGGCAGCCGCGCCTCGTCCTCGTCGTCGCCGCCGGCGGCCGCGGGATCGAGATCCGGCGGCGTCAGCCCCTCGGGCGGAGTGTCGGTCGCAGCGGCCCGCGGCGATTTGCGCGCGCGCGCCTCATCCGGATTGTCGGTGGAATCGTGAACCATGGTGCGAATTTAAGCGCTGGGAGTGCCGATTTGAAGTTCCGGCGGTGCGGCACGCACAGGGATGGCGGGCGCGGTTCCCGGTAACGCTTCCTTAAGTCTGTTAACAGCGCGGTAACCCGCCTTAACAGCCCTTTAACTTAAAACTCTCGATAAATCTTACGCGAAAAGGTCTTGGTTCCGTAACCATGCGGTTTTGGCCCGGCGCGGCGGCGCAGGGCATCGCACCCGGTGACGGCAGTTGCGTTGGAGAGTGTGTGATGAAGAGGCTCGTTGTAGGCGCAGCCGCGTTGGTTGCTGCCGGCTGGACAGCTTCGGCAGAGGCCGCCGATCTCAGTTACGGGCAGCGTGCGCCCTACACGGTCAATCAGCCGCTCAACGCCTATAGCTGGGCGGGCCCGTATCTCGGCGCCAATCTCGGCTATGAGTGGGGCTCGGTGAGCAACAGTCCCGTGAAGCCCTCCGGCTTCGTCGGTGGCGCGCAGGCCGGCTATAATTTCCAGAACGGTCCATGGGTGTTCGGTGTCGAGGGCGATATCCAGGCCGCCGGCGCCGACGACACCTTCGCGCCGTGGAAGTTCTCCAATCCCTGGTTTGGCACCCTGCGCGGCCGCGCCGGCTATGCCTTCAGCAACGTGCTGTTCTACGGTACCGCCGGCCTCGCCTTCGGCGAACTGCGCGCGCAGACGTTTGGCTGGACGGAGTCGCACACCAGTGCCGGCTGGACCATCGGTGCCGGCGCGGAGCTCGGCCTTGCGCCGAACTGGAGCGTGAAGCTCGAATATCTCTACATCGACCTGTCGACGAGCCAGTTCGGAATTACAGGCGTGTCAAACGGCTACAGCGCCAGCGTTGTGCGCGCTGGCGTGAACTACCACTTCTGATAGCAACAAGAAAATACCGGACAACAGCCTCCCGGCCGCTCGCGGCCGGGATTTTTTTGCGCCAGGTGGTTTGCGTCAGGCCCGCTAGGAGAGGATGACTAAATTGACCGCCTTCGGTCCCTTCCCCTTCTTGTCCGGTTCGACTTCGAAAGTAATACGCTGTCCTTCGGCAAGGTCCTTCAGTCCCGCCCGCTCCACAGCGGTGATATGAACGAAGACATCGCGACCGCCGTCGTCCGGCTTGATGAAACCGTAGCCGCGCTCGCCGTTGAAGAACTTAACCGTTCCCGTCATGGCCATCGGGAAACTCCCCCTCATTGCTCCTCCGTCGCGACGCAGACACACGTCACGACATGACCGGGCCTTACGGAGCCCGGGAGAGCTGGCCATCCTTGGGCGGACCTTGTCGGTCCGGCCGGATCTTTCTTAGGCCTTCACTCCGCCGCAACCATTCGCGGAAGCGGAACGTAAAGCCAGTCACTGAAACAGCATAATACGGTTCTCGGCGGATTGACTACCGCTACTGCATATTTTTCCCAAGAATGCCGGAGCGTTACGGCCGCGGCACCTCTAATCGGAATCTGGCAGCTCCGCCCTGGCCGAGCGGCATTTCCAGCTCGGGCAGGATCGTTTTCAACTCGCCATGCAGCGTATAGGGCGGATTGACGATCAGCAGGCCGGTGGAGGTGAGGGCGGCGCCATCGAGTTGCGGCGCGACGCTGAATTCGAGGCGCAGACATTTTCCCGGTGGCTTTGCTGCGGCTGCGAGCCGCGCCACCAGCTGCGACAGCGCGTCGGTGGCGCGCCGGCTCTTGGCCGGATACCAGATGACATAAATACCGGTCGGCCATTTCGCGTAGGCCGCCGAGAAGGCTTCGCCGAGCTTTTCGAATTCGTCCTTTGCCTCGAATGGCGGATCGATCAGCACGAGGCCGCGCCGTTCCTTCGGCGGCACGAAGGCAGGGAGCGCCACCCAGCCGTCGAGATCGACCACGCGGGCCTGTTCGTCGCGGCGCAGCACGCTGATCAGCGCCTTGCGGGCCTTAGGCTCGATCTCGCAGGCGACCATGCGGTCCTGCGGCCGCATCAGGCCGCGCGCGATCAGCGGCGATCCGGGATAGGACTTGAGCTCGGCCTTCGGATTGAAGGCGCGAACGATGTCGAGATAGGGCTTGATCAGCGCGATGGCGTCGTTCGACAGCCGCGCCTGCATCAGCCGCGCAATGCCCGTCAGCCACTCGCCGCTGCGGCGCGCCTCGTCGCTGTCGAGATCGTAGAGGCCGGCGCCGGCATGGGTGTCGATGACGCGGAACGCCCCCGGCTTGTCCTGCAGGTAGGTGATGATGCGCGCCAGCACGATGTGCTTGATGACATCGGAAAAGCTGCCGGCGTGGAAGGCGTGACGGTAGTTCATGGGAAGAGCACTACGCCACGTGAAGGCCTGAGCAAAGAGGTACGATCGCGTGTCCCGGACGCGGTGCAGCGCCACTTGGCGGTGCACCGCAGAGCCGGGACCCAGCTTCTTCTTTCGTGGTGGGCCCCGGATCAGCAGTGCACTACGCCGCGCTTCGCGGCGCATTGCACTGCATCCGGGGCATGAGAGCTGCGGCTACCCGCCCCTGATCGGCGGCATCGTGACCTGGTCGCGGCGGCAGGCGCGGCGGTCGGTGTCCTCGCAGGCGCGGAACTGCAGATCCTTGCTGAGGCAAATGCG
The DNA here is from genome assembly GCF_008932115.1 of Bradyrhizobium betae. Classification (NCBI taxonomy): domain Bacteria; kingdom Pseudomonadati; phylum Pseudomonadota; class Alphaproteobacteria; order Hyphomicrobiales; family Nitrobacteraceae; genus Bradyrhizobium; species Bradyrhizobium betae. The sequence continues at coordinate 2,102,547 of NZ_CP044543.1, read as the reverse complement.
GACTTCGGAGAGCCGCGTCCGGTTGCAGGTGACCGACACCGCTGCATTGCTCAGGCCCGGATTGGCCTTGATGAAGGCTTCCTCGACGGCGGCCGGCGCCACTGACTTGGCCTGCGACAGGTCGAGATATTCGGCCGGGATCTTCACCACGGCGCGCGCTTTGCGGATCGTCTCGAAATAATTGCGGCCGTCGAGCCCGGAGCAGGTGCCGTGCTTGTCCCACTCGTTGAAGATCAGACCGGGCGCCGGCATGAGGTCGAGCATCGAGGAGACGATGTTGCGGTTCAGCCGCGGCGAGGGCCGCTGGCAATATTCGGGGAAGCCGTTCTCATATTGCGGCCATAGCCCGTGCACCACGAAGGAATAGGGCCGTCCGCCGCACTGCATCTGCGAGCGCCCGCCGCGCTCGGCCGCCTCCTCGCAGAACGAGGGCGACCACGACAGCGACAGTACATAGAAATCGAATTCGCCGGGCGCGTTCTGTCGCTTGTCCTGGGCCTTTGCGCCGCTCGCGAGGGCGACCAGCCCGGCCGCGAGCGGCAGGGCCAGCGTCAGCGAGATCATCAGGCGCGAGAACGAATGCAATCTGGAATGAAACATGGCGACGCCCCTCAACTAGACTGTGCAATCGAGCCTAGCAGGCGATAAGAACATTTCAAGAACAAATTTCGAGAGACGTCCGCGCGGCTGCCGGATCGGTCCGAATCAGGGCTGGTCGAATTACGGCTTGGCGGCGCGGCAGGCCGGATTGTAGGCCCAGTTGCGATCGACACCGACCACGCACCATTCGACACCGTTGCCGTAGCCGGCAAAGCCGCCGTCCTCGATGATCGAGAAATGCACCTTGCGTGCCTTGCCGTCATTGAGCATGGCCTCACCGGTGCAATAGCGGCGCGGAATGTTGTCGGACTGCCAGGGCCGGAAAGCGACCTCGTGAACAGCGGCGAAGCCGGTGATCTTCAACGAGGAATTCCAGAACGAGCTTTCCTTTTCCCAGAACTGGGTGGCGATGGTCGGCAGCGCCTTGTCGCAATCGGCGACGGCGCCGTCATAGCGCGGCCCGCTCAGCCAGAAGTTCAGCTCCAGCGGATTGGCGGCCTTGGCCTCGCCGAGCGACAGCGCTCCGAACATGAGGCCGAACACGGCGGCAAAGCGGAGCGATTTCAGGGAGGGGGCGCGCATGGGCAATCCGGACAGCTGGGTCTTGAAGGTTGGACGGTGCCGCGAAGGCCGGGGCAGGTCAAGTGCAGCGCGGCAACACTTACCCAAGAGTTGACCATAACGTCGCAGCCGGCAGGGCTTCAGTTCTTTTCACTTCCCCTCCGGCACCGTAAACTGGCGCCAACCAATTGGAGTAACGGGAATGCGAATCATTGCGGCCGCGGGCATTCTTGCCTTGGGTATTATGGCGAGCCAGTCGGCGCGCGCCGATCTCCTTCCGGTGCCGCCGTTCAAGGGCAACGACACCGGCGGCATCATCGCCTATTCGATGGCGACCCAGGTCGATGCGCGTCAGGTCGCGGTCGATCACTGCGCGCGCTACGGCAAGGTCGTGAAGTTCCTGGCGGTGCAGGCCTATGAGGGCGGTTACATCTCGTTCTCCTGCCGCTGGGTGCCCTACGGCGCCGCCGAGCAGCCGATCCGCACGCTCTACTAAAGCGCTTTCTTAGCGCCGCAATCTTTCAGCCGGGAGCATCTCCTCATGACGCGCAAACTCGCTTTGCTCGGCTCGGCCCTTTGCTTCGTTCTGTCGGCAGGCGCAGCTCGTGCGGACGATCTGCCGGTGCGCAAGGCCGGTCTCTGGGAAATCAAGATGGTCAGGGCCGGCTCGCCCGTGCCCGAGATGACCATGCAGCACTGCACCGACGAGACCGTCGACAAGGAGATGAACAACAACGTCTCCCCGATGGCCAAGCAGATCTGCGCCAAGCAGGAGATCAAGAAGACGGCGACCGGCTATGTCAGCGATTCCGAGTGCAGCGTCGCCGGCATCAGTACGACCTCGCACGCCGAGATCACGGGCGATTTCAACTCGGCCTATACGGTGAAGACCTCGTCGCATGCGCAAGGCGGCGCTGTCGGCGCCGCGGGGCGCGATACCACCACGACCCTCGAAGCCAAGTGGCTCGGGGCCTGCAAGCCGGAGCAGAAGCCCGGCGACATCGTGATGCCCGGCGGCTTCAAGATGAACGTGCGCGACATCGACAAGCTGAAGAACTTGCTGCCGAAGTAGGTTCTTCCCCTCTCCCCTTGTGGGAGAGGGTGGCTCGCCGCGCAGCGGCGAGACGGGTGAGGGGTTTCTCTCCGCACGTGACTCTTCTGCTTTTGAATTCGCCGAGCGAGACCCCTCATCCGGCGCTTAGCGCCACCTTCTCCCACAAGGGGAGAAGGAAGAGCCAGCCTACACCGGAATCCTCACGCTTGCCCTCAATCCCCCCATCGGGCTGTCGCCGAGGGTGATGTCGCCGCCATGCGAGCGGGCGATGTCGCGGGCGATGGCAAGGCCAAGGCCCGTGCCGCCTTCGTCCTGGTTGCGCGCGTTGTCCA